>DATDFI010000543.1:0-6739 GCA_036522695.1 Bacteroidia bacterium
ATTGTGCTGGTCATCGTTTTGCTGGTGTTGCTGATGAACCGCGCCAGGATACGGGAAAAAAGTAACCGAATGCTTGCGGCCACCAATGAAAGAATAAATGTGCGGAAAAAGGAGATCACCGACAGTATCTCGTACGCACGAAGGATACAGGATTCCATATTGCCGCGTTTCGATCGGTTCTCCGATATCATTCCCGAAAGTTTTTTGCTGCACAAGCCGAGACAGATCGTAAGCGGGGATTTTTATTGGGTGCATCGCAAAGGGGATATCTTCTATGCCGCTGTTGCGGATAATACTTTGCACGGTGTGCCGGGAGCGTTCATCTCCATGGTTGGAGTGAATATTCTCAACAGTGCGGTGGAGGAGGAAGGCATTAGTGACCTCCCGGGGCTGATCGCATATGTAAACAAAGGAATGGACGAGATGATAGGCACTGACCAGGTACGGGGCCGCAGGCTGGATCTCTCCATTTGCCGCTTCGATATGAAGGATAGGAAAATGGAGTTTGCGGGAACGGATAATCCTCTTTACCTGGTGAACAATAATGGTGTGCAGGAAGTGAAAGGTGCGGACGGGAAAGGGGAGGCCATGAGCCACGAACTGTTCCTGAAAAAAGGAGATACCATATATATGTTCACTGATGGTTATGCCGACCAGGTGGGTGGAGGCGAAGGGAAAAAACTACTGACCCGCAAGGTGAGCACCATCCTGTTTCACAATTGGCCCGTGCCCATGGCCAAACAAAAGGAAGCCCTCTTCAGGGAATTCGAAAAGTGGAGAGGGACACTGGAGCAGGTGGATGATGTGCTGGTGATGGGTATAAGGGTGTGATCCTGCTTATTGAAAATCGAAGATCATTTTTCTTCTTTTGCAAATTCAGCCGAAAAAACCCGTTCAAATATGAAACCTTTTTTGTTGCTGCTTTGTGCTCCGGAAAAGCCAACATTTTCCTGTTCATAAACTTCAGCGATAACATTCCTGTTTTCGTCTTTGCAATCATATTCCAGCTCTTCGCTTTCCCAAGTATGGTCTAAATCGGAATACGCGGCCGCAACATCTTTTTTTTGAAACGCGTTAAAGAGGGTAGTTCTTTAATTCATGCTAACCTCCTCCCGGAATTTTCACCGGGAGCAAAAAAGAAAGGAAGGATGTTATGCAGTGTCGTTACAACCAAAAGCTGCTCCTCTGGTTGAGCTTCATCATCTCATTCATTATTACACACAACGAAGCCCATGCCTCGCATGCCCAGGGTGCCGATCTCACGTATCAATGTCTCGGTGGAAATCAATATCAACTCACTTTATCATTTTACCGCGACTGTGGAGGCGTGAACGCACCGGCATCAGTTACCATAAATTGTTCCTCCGCTTCCTGTAACCAGAATTATAACGTTACACTTTTACCACTCAACAATACCGGCAATGATGTTACCCCGATCTGCCCGAACGTTACCACGCAATGCAATGGAGGTAATGTGCCGGGCGTGCAGGAATGGATCTACACCGGCATCACCACTTTGCCCATGCAGTGCACCGATTGGGTTTTCAGCTTTACCCTGTGCTGCCGCAATGCCGCTATCACCACTATACTAAATCCCGGCTCACAGAATATTTACGTGCAGGCCACGCTGAATAATTTCAATTTTCCCTGCGATAATTCCCCCGTATTTTCCAATCGTCCCATTCCTTATGTGTGCGTAGGACAAAATTTTTGTTTCAATAACGGGGCATCCGACCCCGATGGTGATTCGCTTTCGTTCCAGCTTATCACCCCGCAAACCGGGCCAAACACCACGGTATCCTATCTCAATCCATATTCTGCAACGCAACCGCTTTCATCGTCTCCCCCGGTAACATTCAATCCCGCAACCGGTGATATGTGCATGACGCCTTCAGCGATAGAGATCACCGTTTTCGCGGTGCTGGTGGAGGAGTGGAGAGGAGGAAATCTTGTAGGAACGGTGGTGCGTGACATACAATTGCACACGATGACCTGCAATAATAATCTTCCTTATATAGACGGCATCAACGGTACCAACACGTATTCAATGAATACCTGCGCAGGCCAGTTGCTCACGTTCTTTACTAATACTTATGATCCCGACCAATCCCAAAATGTAACGATCACCTGGAATAACGGTATCACCAATGCAACGTTCACTTCATCGGGAGGTTCCCGTCCAACGGGCACATTCAGCTGGACACCCACACAGGCCGACATCAGTAATGTTCCGCATTGTTTTACGGTGACGGTTATGGATAATAATTGTCCGTACAACGGAAGCCAGACATTTTCTTTTTGCATCACGGTTTCCGGGTTAACGGTAAACACTACGCAGCAGAATACGAATTGCGGTGCATCAAACGGATCGGCCACTGCGATGGTGAGCGGTGGAACAGGTCCCTATTCTTATCAATGGCTGCCGAATGGCGGTAATAGCGCAACCGCGAACGGTTTAATTGCCGGTACTTATACGGTGAATGTTGCTGATGTGAACGGATGCATGGGATCGGCCATTGTTACGATCATAAATAACGGAACCAACGCCAATCTCACTGTTACTTCTACCAACGTGAGTTGTGCAGGCGGCAATAACGGATCGGCAACCGTTACCGCGAGCGGTGGGCAGCAGCCCTATTCTTATTTGTGGAGTACAGGCGCTACAACCCAAACCATCATCGGCCTTATTCCCGGTAATTATACTATTGCTGTTACCACTGCGAATGGTTGTACTTCATCGGCAGTTGTTACGATCACGCAACCTTCACCACTTGTTGTGGCAAGTACTCAAACCAATGCCTTGTGTTTTGGTTCGGCAACAGGAACCGCAACGGTTGCTCCCGGTGGAGGTACCGCTCCGTATTCATATTTGTGGAACAATAACCAGAATACGGCTACGGCAAATAATCTTGCTGCCGGAAATTATTTCTGCACCGTGACGGATGCGCACGGTTGTACGGCAGTTATCAATGTGCAGATCACGCAACCGGCTCCCCTGCAGCTCAGCATTACTTCTGTAACAAACGTGATTTGTAACGGAGGGAATAATGGCTCGGCCACTGTTCTTCCCACAGGAGGGACTGCTCCGTATAATTTTTCCTGGGGTACAAGCCCGGCACAAACTTCATCCACTGCAACGGGATTGGGCGCAGGAAATTATTCGGTGTTGGTGAGCGATGCGAATGGTTGCACTACAACTATTATTGCAGCGATCAGTCAACCTTCACCGGTTGCTGCGAATCTCAGTGCGACATCAGTGAGTTGTTATGGAAACAACACCGGGACTACCACTGCTTTTCCAAGCGGGGGAAATGGGCCGTATTCATATCAATGGAATACAAATCCTATCCAGACCACACAAACTGCGACCGGGCTCGCTGCGGGAACGTATGCGGTGATTGTGACGGATGCAAACGGTTGTTCAACTTCTGCATCGATCAGTGTGAGCCAGCCCGCACCGCTCGTTACGAGTATCAGTAACGTGATCAACGTTTCCTGCAACGGAGGCAATAACGGATCGGCAGTGGCGAATTCGAGCGGTGGCACATCACCTTATTCTTATTCGTGGACAACAAACCCAACGCAATTAACGCAAAACGTGACGGGCCTGGGCGCAGGAACATATACCGTTTACATCAGCGATTTGAAAGGATGTACAACAAGCGCGATAGTTACGATCGCTCAACCTGCGGCCCTTTCACTCACCGCAACCGGTTTTGATACGATATGCCCGGGACAGAATGTGACCATCAGCGCTTCGGCAAGCGGGGGGAATGGTGGTTACACTTATTCGTGGAACCAGAATATCGGGTTTGGGGCTACACATGTTGTGAACCCTAATGCAACCACAACATACACCTGTTACGTGACCGATAATATGGGATGCACAACTGTTCCGCAAGCGGTAACGGTATCGGTTTATTCCATTACTCCGACCAACATCGTGATCACACCTCCTCAATCCACCATTTGTGCGGGAGCGAGTATCACGATGAATACGGTGATCATTGGCTTAACGGGGCCCGTGACGTACAGCTGGAGCCATAATCTCGGGAATTCTCCGGGCCCGGTTACGGTCACCCCTTCGGCAACTACAACCTATTCGCTTTACGTGACGAATATTTGTGGAATGACGGTGGTGAAAACCGCAACCGTAACTGTTGATCCTTTGCCGGTGATCGCTCTCACACCACAGGGCGGAACGGGATGTGATCGTGTGCCTTTGCAATTTGTAGATGGAAATGCTGCGAATAATTCGGGTTCATCGTACAGTTGGAATTTCGGTGACGGAAATTATTCATCGCAGGTGAGTCCCGTGCATGATTACACGGTAAGTGGAACGTACACGGTAACGCTCGTTGTAACCTCCCCGGCCGGTTGCAGTACCACTGCAGCAACGCTTGCTTCGGCCGTGGTGAATGCTTCGCCCGATGCGGAGTTCAATGCCGATCCTCCAACTGCTACAACCACTGTCCCCGTGATCCACTTCTTCAACACTTCGGTGAATGCATCGCAATACAGCTGGACATTCGGTGATGGGAATAATTCAACGCAGGTAAGCCCAACGCATACTTATGCACAAAAAGGAACGTACACGGTCACACTCTACACGGTTAACCAGGCGGGATGCATGGATACGATCGCTCACACGGTGGAGATAGATCCCGAATTTGCGTTCTATATTCCGAATGCATTCACGCCTGACGGGGATGGGAAGAACGATGTGTTCAACGGGAAAGGAGAGGAGATCACCGAATTCAGCATGCAGATCTTCGATCGCTGGGGAGAACTGATCTACCGCACGGAGGACCTGGATAAAGGCTGGGATGGAACCGCGAATGGGGGAAGTGAAATTGTGCAGGAAGGCGTTTACGTGTACAAAATAGAGTTACGCGATTTCAAGAACCGTCAGCATTTTTATGATGGCAGTGTAACGCTGATAAAATAGGTTGTGCTTGCAACCGAAAATGCGGGGGTACGATATGGGGGTGTATCGTGCTTCCGCTTTTACTCCACCCCAATATGTATCACGGCATCGCCTTCGTTGATCACGGGTTGGTTGTTGATGCCGATGATGTAGCCTGACTCGGGAGCTTTGAGCGGGATCTCCATTTCACCGTAAGGATCGGAGATAAGACCGATCACTTCGTTCTTTTTTACTTCGGAGCCGTATTTGTGAGAAGTGTTGAAGAGTCCAGATGCGCCCGCACGAACCCAGGTGGTATCATTTAAAATTTTTGTCTGCGAATCTTCCACCTGCCCATCTATCATGCCGAGATTTTTAAGCAGGCGCAAACATCCTTTCAAGCCTTCGCTGATGGCGAGGCGATTGAAGCGCATGGACTCACCCGCTTCATAAACAAGAATGGATTTTCCTTTTTTAGCGGCTTCGGCACGGAATGATTTTTCACGGAAGGCGGAATTGATCGTGAACGGAGCACCGAATAATTTGGCGAGCTCCAGGTTTTTCTCATCCGAAAACACGCAGCGCATTTGCGGGTAGTTATTGATCTTGGCGCCACCGGTGTGAAAATCTATTCCGAAATCAATTTGCGGGAGTATACCGGTCATCATATCATGTGCGATGCGTGAACCGAGCGAGCCGCTGGCTGTTCCCGGGAAACAGCGGTTCAGGTCCTTTCCATCAGGCAGATCGCGGGAAAGATTCAGGAACGAAATGATGTTGATGATGGGCATGGCCAGTACCGAACCCTTTTTCAGTTTTTTCAGGTGCTCACTGCGGATGAGTTGCCGGATGATCTCAATTCCATTTGTTTCATCGCCATGCATGCCGGCCGTGAGCAGGATCACCGGTCCGTCTTCCTCTGCGCGGAAAACATGCACAGGTATCTCCATGATGGTGCGCGTGGGCAAACGGTAAACGTTAAGATTCACCTCCGCGCTTTTACCGGCCTTGATGTGTTGTTTGTTAATGACTATTTCTTTCGGCATAGTTATGAATTACTGCGAATCATCAATGTACCTCGTGGTGAAACTCATTGCGCTCCACATACTCAATGATCTTTGTGGCAATGTCAACACCGGTTGCGCCTTCAATGCCCTCGAGGCCGGGAGAGGAATTTACTTCCATTACCAGCGGGCCACGCTTGGATTGCAGCATGTCAACACCTGCAATGGCAAGACCTAATTTTTTTACAGCTTTTATCGCGGTGGATTTTTCCTCGGGTGAAAGTTCGATCACGCTGGCGCTGCCGCCCCGATGAAGGTTGGAGCGAAAATCTCCCTCCGCACCCTGGCGCTTCATCGCACCCACCACCTGCCCGTCAACCACCAATGCGCGAATGTCAGTGCCTTTGGATTCAGCAATGAATTCCTGCACGAGAATGTTCACTTCCACATCCAAAAATGCTTCGATCACCGATTTGGCGGAGTTGCGCGTTTCGGCCAATATCACACCAATGCCTTGCGTGCCCTCGAGGAGCTTGATCACCACGGGAGCTCCTCCTACCTGTGAAAGCACATTGTCGATGTCCTTAGGGCTGGAGGCGAAAGCTGTTTTGGGCATGCCAATTCCGGCTTTGGCGAGCAGTTGCAAGCTGCGCAGTTTATCGCGCGAACGCACCAGCGCCTGCGACTCCACCGAAGAGAAAACCTTCATTTGCTCGAACTGCCGCACCACTGCCGCACCGTAAAATGTTACCGATGCACCAATGCGTGGAATGATGGCGCGAATGTCCTTCAGCTCTTCATTCTTATAAAAAATGTGCGGCTTGTTCTT
>DATDFI010000544.1:0-2069 GCA_036522695.1 Bacteroidia bacterium
AAAAGGAAGATGATAGGAAAAGCGCTGGGCGTAAATGCCTTTCCCGAATGGTTGCCGCGCGATGTGGTACAAAAATCAGTGAACCTTCTCCAGGAAAAGTACAACGCGCTTTACCAGGGAGGAATTGTGAAACATGAGAACTGGAAAGAACAGGTGAAAAGCGGTGGAATTCCCAATCCTGTTTTTGCCCACATTATTTTCACACTCGCACTTTACGATGCGTATTTAAAACCTACCGGTGAATCGCAGATGCTGGTGGAGAAAGCCTACAGAGGATACTGATTATGAAAGTGTACTTCATGTAATTCCTTTGATAATATCAAGTGAACGGGTTAAATTGTTAAGGCCTCAATGTAATTTATAACGGGATATTTTTATCCCGTTATTTTTTTATACGGTGCCGCAACGAGCGGACCTTTCAAAACAGCCCCGGCACCTTACACATTATGACGCGAAGCATGACATAATGTGACGCGGTGACGGGAATGGCGGTGAAGACGCAGCACGCAGGTTCGCTCACCCACAAACCACCTGCTACCTCCTGTTCACTTTTTATTATCTTTAACCTTCTTTATGTCGAAGAAAAAAATAGTGGTGTTCACGGGCGCAGGCATCAGCGCGGAGAGTGGTTTAAAAACTTTTCGCGACAGCGGTGGCTTGTGGGAAGAATACAACGTGATGGATGTGGCCACACCCGAGGCCTGGCATAAAGACCCGGCACTCGTGCTTGAATTTTACAACAAACGCAGGAAGCAGGTGATAGAAGCCGAGCCCAACGAAGCGCATTACGCTTTGGTGAGGCTGGAAAAAAAGTACGATGTGCACATCATCACGCAAAACATCGACAACCTGCATGAAAAAGCCGGCTCCAAAAAAGTTTTGCATTTACACGGAGAGATCGTGAAGAGCCGCAGCACCTTCGATCCTTCTCTTGTATATCCCATCAAAGGCTGGGAATTAAAAATGGGACAAAAATGTGAGCGCGGTTCACAACTGCGGCCGCACATCGTTTGGTTCGGGGAGATGGTGCCCGATATGGAACAGGCCTATCACATCGCAGCCGAAGCCGATGTATTCATCATCGTGGGAACATCGCTCTTTGTTTACCCTGCAGCCGGGCTGGTGGATTACGTTCCCAGCGAAGTCCCCAAATATCTTGTAGACCCGAACGAAACAAAATCATCGGGCATACCGCATCTTACACTCATCAAAGAAAAAGCAAGCACGGGCGTTGCAAAGCTGGTGGAGGAGTTGATGAATGCCTGAATTCGGCTAAGCGAGTTGCCCTATTTTTTCCGCTATTCCTTTTCTTTCGTTTAGAAATTATCTCAAAACGTATATCCCGCTACCAGTATGGCCTCAAAGGCTTCGAGGAAATGAGAGGCCTGGCCGTGCCCGTGTCCCTGCACAAGGCAATCCATATAATCAGCCACCACACCCTTACCGGAGAGTTCGACTGTAAGATGCTTAAAGAATTCCGCGTGGATGCCGCCTTCGAGACCAGCGCACATTCCTGCTACGTGGAAACGGTTATTGATGCGATTGCTGAAGATGGTTACATCCGTGCGCGGAATAACAGGACCCATCCCGCTCTTCACAAATAAAGCCAGGTTACATTTCCTGCTTCCGCTCACATATATTCTCTTCTTCCTCACATAGCTGAACATCCAGAAGTTCGCACCATCCGAATGCTCGAAATGGAAATAAGGAGGGTTCAATAATGTGTCCTTATCCATCTGCTGACCAAAAATATTTCCCTTGATATGCGCTACCTGCCCGTCATCAACAATGTACTTGGCATGATCGTAATTCAATTCGAAACCTGAAAACTCATTGAAGGAATACCCTATCCTGAAATTATACTGGGGAATGGTAAAATTGACCACGTCCTTCAATTGGTCGAAATCGGGACGATCATGGGCGCTGAGATGATAGAGTGTAAAATCATATACCCCGAAATTATTCCGTTCACCCGGGTCACCATTATTCTTGAAATGGATGTTGGTGCGCGTGTACCAATCCCGGTTATAGCCCCACAGCAAATAAAAGCGGCTCTTTTTCGTGGGGGG
>DATDFI010000545.1:0-12646 GCA_036522695.1 Bacteroidia bacterium
ACCGACATCCTAGCTGAAAAACATTTTTTGATCCTTAATGCTTATTCACTCGGTTTCTCCTCGGTCATCATCGAAAACCTGCTCGCTGAAAAAGCAAAAGAGGACCTGGAAACAGGCGAACTTTACCTGCAGGCCTCTTCAGGAAACAAATTACCGCTGGGTGTTTTCGGAAGGTTCAGGAACTATTGATCCAGTTTCACGAATTTTCCTGTACCTATCAATATTCCATCATTCATCACCCGAATGATATAGATCCCGGCCGGGAGTTCCGTTACATCCATGTCGTACTGGTTGGATATCCCGCGTTTGATCTCGATCACGCTGCCCAGCAGATCCGTAACAGAAAGCTCAAGATCATTCAAATTAACGTAAGAACTCACTCTTACAGATGTAGCGGCTGGATTGGGTGAAAGAAAAACATTCCCATTAAATGAATGTTCATTGATGCCCGTGCTCTGGCTGCAGGCTCCTGCTCCTATTTGCGACATGTTGAATGTAAGCGAGGGACAGGGAGGCAGCATGGGCCCGGTGTAATTGGTGATGTTGGCCCCCGTCTCGTAATAAATTACAGCCGTATTACTGCTGCTGGCATTGTAACTGCCGCTTCCCTGGACAAAAACACGGAAGGCATTCGGTTCAAAACCCACCAATCCTCCACCGGGGGCTACATAAAACGTATCATTACCTGGCCGGTTCTGTATGGTCACCGTAGTGCCCTGGCAAATGTAAAAGGCCCGGCTTATGGGATAAGTGTTGTTGCTGTTGAGCGTGTAATTATTACCCACGGTAAAGGTGCTCATGATAAAAGTGGAGGCGTTGGGGGTCATGGAGCATTGTGCATTCAATCGCATCGCAAAAGGAATGACAAGGAAGGATAAGAATAGCGCTTTTTTCATGTGCGTGGGGGTTAAGGAGTTTGAAACAAAAGTAAAGCAAAAAAAGTCAAACGCGCAAACCGTTTCAAAGGCCTTACTGCTTTCGTTAATTATCGTTAATTGCATTGTAACATCGCTTGAGAAACTGCGTTATAATCCTTACTTTTGGTATGGAATCGTGGTATAAGATCCATCTACTTAACAGAATGCAGGGAAACAGTTACAGGGAGCTCATCACAAGGCTTGACGAATTCATTCGCAAGTACTACAAGAACCGGCTGGTGCGCGGGGTGATCTACAGTATTGCCCTGGTTTTAGCTTTTTACCTGAGCGTTACTGTGCTTGAATATTACGCTCACTTCGGCAAGGGCGCACGCACTTTCCTTTTCTGGAGTTTTGTAATTGCCAACCTCGGCATCATCGGCTTTTATATTATTGATCCGCTGCTGCGGATGAATAAGCTCGGCAAGATCATCAGCCACGAGCAGGCATCCGATATCATCGGCAAGCATTTCCCCGAAGTGCAGGATAAGCTGCTGAACGTGTTGCAACTCCAGAAACTCTCTGAACTCCAAACTCCGAACTCCGAACTTCTGCTGGCCGGTATCGAGCAAAAGACCAAAGAGCTCCGTCCTGTTCCCTTTTCCTCAGCTATCGACCTTACCCAAAACCGCAGGTACCTGAAGTTCGCTGTTGTTCCCGTCCTCGCCCTTGTCTTCATTTTATTTTCCGCGCCCAGCATCATAACCGACAGCACTAATCGCCTCGTGAATCATTCCGAGGATTTTGTGCGTGAAGCCCCTTTCCAATTCAACATTACCAGTATGCCTTTGCGTGCGGTACAGCAACAGGATTTTGAACTGAAGGTGAAAATGACCGGCAGCGAGATCCCGGAGACCATTTACATTTTGGTGGGCGATAACGAGTATAAACTAGAGAAAGAAAATACGATCAATTTCAGCTATACCTTCAGGAATTTACAGAAGACAACGCTTTTCCGCTTCAGCGCGGATGGGTTCACCTCTAAAGAATTCACGCTCGAGGCTTTGCCTAACCCTCTTCTTCTCGATTTTGATATCGTTTTGAATTACCCGAAGTACACCGGGAAAAAGGACGAGACCATAAAAAATACGGGCGACCTCGTGATCCCTGCAGGAACAAAAGTGAGCTGGAAATTCAATACGCAAAACACCAGTAAACTCCGCATGAGTTTTAATGATACCGCTATAAATATTTCGCCTAGCGCAGAGAATGTTTATACCTATTCACAGCAGCTGATGCGCGACCGGAGCTATGCCGTTACCACCGCAAACGATTTTATGAAGAGCCGGGATTCCGTTGTTTACTCCATCAATGTGATCCCCGATATGTATCCCGGCATACAGGTGGATGAAAAGAAGGATTCTGTTTTCACGAAGAAATTATATTTCAACGGCCAGGTGAAAGATGACTATGGCTTCACCCGCCTCACCTTCAACTACCGCTTCCTGAATGAGAATGACTCGGTAAAACGCCCGGAGGGAGAAAAGCTCGTGAGCATCAAGGTCCCCATCAGTAATGATCTGACACAAGACCAGTTCTACCACTTCTGGGACCTCTCTTCCCTCAACATACAACCGGGCGATCAGCTCGAGTACTATTTTGAAATTTTCGACAACGATGGTGTGAACGGTTCCAAATCCACCCGCTCTCAAAAAATGGTTTACAAAGCGCCCACGCTGCGTGAGCTCTCCGAAAAAACCGACCAGCAGAACGATAAGCTGAAGAATGAATTGCAGGACGCCATCAAGGAAACAAAGGACGTGCAGAAGCAGATCGCTGACCTGAACAAAAAATTACTGGAAAAACAATCGCTTACCTGGGAAGAGAAAAAGAAGATGCAGGACCTGCTGGACAAGCAAAAGGACCTCCAGCAAAAGGTGGAGCAGATGAAAAATGAGAATGCCCAGAACAACCAGCAGCAACAGGAGTTCCAGAAAAACAGCGAGAACCTGCAGGATAAGCAAAAGCAGCTCGAGGACCTCTTCAACCAGGTGATGAACGAAGAGATGAAGAAAAAATACGAAGAGCTGCAAAAGCTGCTGGACCAAATGGACAAGAACAAGATGCAGGACCAGCTCGATAAGATGAAGATGGATTCCAAAGACCTGGAAAAAGAACTCGACCGGCAATTGCAGATGTTCAAGCAGCTGGAGTACGAACAAAAGATGGAAGATGTGACCAAGAACCTGGAAGATCTTTCAAAAAAGCAGGACGACCTGAGTAAACAATCGGAGAAAAAAGATGCCGATAATAAAGACCTGCAGAAAAAACAAGACGAGCTGAACAAGGAGATGGAGAACATCAGCAAGGACATGAAGGACCTTGAAAAGATGAACCAGGAGCTGGAAAAGCCCAATGACCTTCCGAATACCGAGAAGCAGCAGGACGAAATAAAGCAGGACCAGCAGAACAGCAGCAACGACCTGCAAAAGAACAATAAGAAGAGCGCATCCAAATCACAGAAGAGCGCTGCTCAAAAGATGCAGCAGATGGCGCAGTCGCTTTCGCAATCGCAGCAGCAAAACGAACAGCAAAATACAGAGGAGGACATCAATTCCCTCCGCCAGATCCTGAGCAACCTTATCCAGCTTTCATTCGACCAGGAGGCGCTGATGGGGCAGTTCGGGAAAACAAAACCGGAAAATCCTCAATTCATCCAGCTCATTCAGCAGCAAAAGAAATTACGCGATGATTCGCAGATCATAGAGGACAGCTTACTCGCATTGAGCAAGCGCGTATTCCAGTTGCAGAGCATCATCAACAAAGAGATCACCGCCATCAATTACAATATGGATAAATCCGTTTCCAATTACGTGGAAGCACAAGGCGAGAATTATCCCAATTTGCGCCAGCAGGACCTCTCACAAGGCAATGCGAATCAACAATACTCCATGACCTCGATGAACAACCTTGCTTTGTTGCTGAGCGAGGCACTCCAGCAAATGCAATCACAGGCGCAAAATCAAACGCCCGGTTCGGGAAGCTGTAACAAACCCGGTGGAAAAGGTTCCCCAAAACCTTCGGCTGCCAACATGAAAAAACTTCAGCAGCAGCTTAACCAACAAATAGAAGCCCTGAAAAAATCTATGGAAGAGGGCAAGAAAAACGAAGGCAAAAAGGGCAAGGACGGGCAGAATGGCCAAAATGGGATGGGTGGCATGAATGGTATGAATGAGCAATTGGTGAAGCTGGCCGCCCAGCAGGAGGCTTTGCGCCAGATGATGCAGCAATTGATGAATGAAGGCAACACCCCCGGTGATATGAAGAATACCATGAAGGAAATGGAAGAGACTGAGACTGACCTCGTTAATAAGAATATTACCCAGGAAACCATGAAACGCCAGCAGGAGATCCTCACCAAGCTGCTGGATTATGAAAAGGCTGAAAAGGAGCGGGAGCAGGACAATAAAAGGGAGTCAAAGGAAGGGAAAAATGAAGAAAACCGTAACCAAAACCAATTTATAGAGTATAACCGACAAAAGCAGAAGGAAGCGGAATTGTTAAAAACGCTCCCTCCTTCTTTGACCCCATATTACAAGAGTAAGGTTAACGATTATTTTAACAACATTGAGAAGTAGTCATGATACTAATGGAGCATCAAAAGCTCAGCATTTCTTCGAAATCTGAGAACATTGTTCTTGTGGAAAAGATGGTAGAGGACGTTTGCGAACTCTACAACATTAACGAAGACAATTACGGCAATATACTGGTGGCATTAACGGAAGCGGTGAACAATGCCATTTACCACGGCAACATGGCCGATCCCGGTAAACAAATAGATATCTCCTTCAAATCACGCAGCGAAAGCATCTCTTTCATCATAAAGGACCAGGGAGAAGGTTTTGACTATAACGGTTTGCCCGACCCTACCGATCCCAAACACATCGATCAACCCAATGGCCGTGGCGTGTTTCTGATGCGCAACTTAGCGGACAAAGTGGAATTTGAGGATGCGGGAAGCAAGGTGGTGCTGACCTTCAACGTAAGCGCGAACTGATAAAAAATTTACCTTTTGAAACATGATAAAGATCTTCCTTCACCGGGAAGATTTTTATTTTTGTGACCATGGCCATCCGCTTCCATTCCGAAAAGATAAAATTCACACCCAGGAACACTGCGAAGCTGAAGCGATGGATAAGCGCGGTGGCGAAAAAAGAAAAACACAGCATTGATCATATCGAATATGTTTTTTGCAATGATTCTTTTCTGCTCAAGCTCAATCAGCAGTTCCTCGATCACGATACGCTCACGGACATCATTACTTTCGATTACTCGGAAGGGAAAAGAATTTCGGGAGAGATCTGCATCAGCCTGCAACGGGTGAAAGAGAACGCCAAAAAATTCGGGGTCGGGTTTGAAACCGAACTGCATCGCGTGATGATTCACGGTGTGCTCCACCTGCTCGGCTACCGCGATAAAACAAAAAAAGAGAAAGAAGAGATCAGGAAGATGGAAGATCGCAGCCTTGCAATGCTGGTATAAATTTTATTTCACTACAAATTTTGTGACGGACTTGCGGGCCCCGGTAGTGATCTCTAAAAAGTATATCCCGGGAAAGAGTTGAGTGTAAAGTCCCGATTGTGAAGCCCGGATTTTTTCTTCGTACAGCACTCTCCCCGCAATATCCATCACCTTTAAGGAACCTTCTCCAGCGAACCATCCATTCACATTAAACCTGAAATTCCCATCATTGGGATTTGGGTAAACAGAAAGTGAAAGATCATTTTTCATCTCGCCCACGCCCACGCCCTCCTGCATTTTCGCCAACCCGCTGGGCGTACCCACCCACACCGTTCCATTGCGCTCCTTCCCCACTCTTCGCACAAAATTGTCAGGAATGTTAGAGTTCACCGTGTCCCAGGTGGTCCAGTTGACACCATCAAACTTTGAAAGCCCAGCCAGTGTAGCCAGGTATTTTACATTGAGCGAATCCACGCATACATCATACAACGTATTTGTAGGAATATTTGCATTCCCGGTATAATACCAACTCCACACATTGGAAGTAAAATGGATCATAAACCCGTTTGCCGGCAAAGCCAGGCACTGGTAACCGGCAGTATCGAGCGCAATGGCATTGATCGTGTTGTCAACAAGGTTTGAATTTCCATTAGTGTAAATGGAAATGTTGTTCGATGGATCCATTTCGGCAAAACCGCCATTCACCGTGCCTATGTATTTCCAATTTGTTTTTTTATTGATGCGCAGCGAAGGAATATTATCGGAAGTAAAAATGGAATTACCTGAATTCCACAAGGTCCAGTTACTGCCATCGAACTCGGCAAAGCCGAACCCCGTGCCCACCCACACATTCCCGCTCGAATCGATGTCGATCGCCTTCACAAAATCATTCGGCAAACCGGAGTTTCCCGTATTGTAAACCGTCCACGCACTGCCATCGAATTTAGCCAGCCCGCCAAAGTAAGTCCCTATCCATGCGTTATCACTGTCATCAAAGGCAATGGCACGCACGCTGTTGTTCGGCAAACCCGAATTGGAAGTGTTGTAAATGGCCCAGCTGGTATCATTATATACCGCAAGCCCGTTATCTGTACCCACCCACTTTTTCCCGAATCGGTCTATCATCAACGACTGAATATTATTATCGGGCAAAGGGGAATTCCCTGAATTAAAAACAGTGAATACGGTTTGTGCAAAAAGAAAGTGGCTGTTGCAGGTGAGCAGCAACAGCCAGCATATCTTATTTATCCTTTGTGAAAAAAACACGTTTTATTGTATCACCACTTTGGTGTAGTAAGGCTTGCCTTCGTATTGTATCGTGAGGAAATAGATCCCTTTGGAAACGCCCTGCACACTCATCTCCTTATTGTATTTTCCATTGAATGACCCTACATTCTCTTCATAAACCGTTTTACCCATGAGGTCTTTCATCGTAAGGCCGATGTTGCCCTGCGTTTGAGCGGTGAATGAAAGTGTGAATGTTCCGCTGTTGGGATTGGGATAAACATTGATGGAATTACGGAAAGCCAGGTCCTCACCCACCGTAGCACAATTGTTCACATACGCTAGCACAGGAACCATTGCACTTTCGCACGCTACGTTGGCCGAAGCCACATTCCAATCATAGCAGTAGTAGTAATACGATGCCCCACCCGATGAACCGGTGATGTTAACTACCCCGGGTACGCCATAGGGATAATTAATGTTCGCAGAACTGTTCCGGTACAAATACAAATTCCCGGTTGTTGCGGCCACATTCAAACGATAGCTGGTGTTCGCATTACAGTTGAAATTCAATGTTACCCTGCTCGACCCGGCCGGCACATTGGCCGTAATGGTTTGCAATACATTGCCCGCGCTGTCGGTCAGCTGAAATGTACGGTTGCCGGCATTTTGCGCGTAAACTCTCACCGAGAGAATGGTGCAGTTGGCCACCGCTTTGAAAATTTCGTATTGTGCCGATTGCTTCCAGTCGCCCGAGCCATTGTTATTATTATAAGGCGTAGCGAATGCAGTATCGTTATGAACTGCCGTATTCACCGCGTAATAAGTAGTGGAATTGGTAAGCGCAGGAGTTACAAATGTTCCACCGGTGTATACAATATTCCCATTGCTATCGTACCAGCGAATAGTGCCGGTTCCCGATGCGGTGAGGGTTGCCGTGTTATTAGCACAGGTGGTATCTCCCGTTGCTGTGGGTATTGATACAGGACCTGCCTGGTTGATAGTGTACGTTGCAGTTCCTGTTCCGCAGTAATCCGTTACGGTTACCGTATACGTTCCGGGTGTGGATGGCACGCGAATGTCCTGCGTGGTAGCGCCCGTTGACCAGGAGATGGAAGTTCCTGCGGAAGCACGTAGTGTAACGCTATCGTTCTGGCAAAGCGTGGTGAACTGGTTATCGAGCGGGGTGATGCTGATCACAGGATTTCCCGAAGGATTTTGTTGCGTGAGGGTGATGGGCACAGCGAAATAATTATTGGTATTCTCTTCGCTCTCGAGAAAGTAATTGTGCGGGTCCACTTCGATCACCACATAGTATTGACCGTTGCAAATATTGGGATCGATGTTGATCCATTGGCCATCCAGCGTTTCCCAGTAAATATCGGTGTAACCGGTGGTAATGCCCTGGAACACGAGGCTGCAGCCGTAGTTTCCTCCACCCAGGCCGAAGTTCACAATGTTGCCGTTGGTGAGAATATTATTGAGACTGTCGCGGCAATGTCCGTTAGCGGTTGAGCAATCCTGGTAATCCTCGATGCAAAAACCAACTTTGTTCCCACGTCCCACAATGGGCCACCTGCGCGGATCCGGCTCATTGGGATCCTGTATGCGAAGTGTCATGATCTCCCAATCGTCAACGTGGTAGTGGCCGTGCGCGGGGTGATAGGTCATGGACCCCGCAAAGCGTTCCCAGTATGTCATGGTGCTTCCGTTCTTGTGGTAGATGCGTTGCTTGAGCAGCTGGCGGGGGTTGGGTTCGCCATTGGGGCAAGTGTATTGCTGGGTAGCGTTAGGATCGTAAATGGAAAACGTATCGGTACCGCAAAGGAACCAACGGTTACCGTTCATATCCACCGCACGAACTTCCATAGGACCCCTGCCCACATTGGGTGTTGACCCGGTAAGACGCAAACGCCCGTCATCAGGACCTTGCCCCACCACACTGGTACCCGCATTTTGCTGGGGATATTCATTAGGGCCGCCCATGTACGTTTGGAAAGCATAACCCGATACTTCAATATCCGGAAGAAGATCGCAATTGGTTTGATTGCCGTTAAGGCACTGGCAGGTGGTTGCATTGGTGGTGGTACACTGCGCACCGGCCACTATTGCCGCACCCGAAAAAAGAGAGGAGAGAAGGATTTTCTTCATGGGTTTGTATTTGGAAGCTGAAAGGTATAAAATAATGGTAGTTAGGCAAGCGCACCGCATCGAAAATAAGGCCTTTATGTGTTTGACATCGTGGCCCGAATATTGTACATTTAATGCTTAAAATGAAACCGATGAAGCGTTACTGGAGTGCATCCCTGCTTTTACTGGTCACCACCTGTGCGCTCGCGCAAACATCCAAGAGCGATCTTTGCCGCGACTGGAAAATTAAAAAAGGTTGGTTCGGTGATGATAATATTGTGCTGGAACAGCTGGATACCGCCAGGCAAAGATCAGCCGCGCAGGTCCTGGCTTTTAAACAGGAGGGGGCATTGACCACAACTTATTATAATCCGCAAAAAGTAGGTGTATGCGGCAATGGCATGCTGTATTTTGACGCAGCAGCATGGAGCCTCAATTTTAACGATATCACTTTTGATGTTGCCGGTGGGCATTTCGCTTCCGATAAATTCCACTATAAGATGACGTACAGTGTGATGCTTCTTTCCAAAGGCATGCTGGTACTGAAAAAAGAAAAGGTGGATATGGTAGAGGAGAAGAAAATAGGTCAATAAGCCGCGAACATAAAAATTAAAAAGCCGCTCCAGGAATGAGGCGGCTTTTGTTTTTTGATCATTGTTATCTTTCAGAAATCGAATTTGATCCCTTGTGCCAGCGGCAGTTCGTTACTGTAGTTTATGGTATTGGTTTGCCTGCGCATGTATGCCTTCCAGGCATCCGAACCCGATTCGCGTCCTCCACCGGTCTCCTTCTCTCCCCCGAACGCACCGCCTATCTCTGCACCCGAAGTGCCGATGTTCACATTGGCAATGCCGCAATCGCTGCCTTCATGCGAAAGGAATTTTTCCATTTCACGCATGTTGGTGGTGAAAATCGATGATGACAATCCTTGCGGCACATCGTTCTGCATCGCGATAGCCTCTTCCACGGTACTATATTTCATCACGTATAATATAGGGGCGAATGTTTCTTCCTGTACGATGTGGTAACTGTTGTCCGCTTCTATGATACAGGGCTTAACGTAACAAGCGCTTTCGTAACCTTCCCCTCTCAGCACCCCGCTTTCGGTAACGAGCTTGCCGCCTTCCTTTTTCGCGCGTTCAATGGCACCCAGGTAATCTTCCACTGCTTTTCGGTCGATGAGCGGGCCCACATGGTTTTTTTCATCGAGCGGATCACCGATGCGAAGTTGCGCGTAAGCTTTTTTAAGGACCTCCAGTGTTTTTGCGTAAACACTTTCGTGGACGATGAGCCTGCGCGTGGTGGTGCAGCGCTGACCGGCTGTGCCTACCGCCCCGAATACCACAGCGGGCACCAGCATTTTCATGTCGGAATTTTCTGTAACAATGATCGCATTGTTTCCTCCCAGCTCCAGTATGGAACGGCCGAAGCGTTCGGCCACCAGCGAAGAGACCCTGCGGCCGATGCGCGTTGAACCGGTGAATGAAACCAGGGGCACGCGTTTGTCATTATTCAAAAGATCGCCCGATGCATTGCCGATCACGAGGCAGCTCACTCCTTCGGGAATGCTGTTGCGCTCGAGCACTTCGGCAATAATATTTTGACAGGCGATGGCACAGAGCGGGGTTTTGGAAGATGGTTTCCACACGCACACATCACCGCACACCCAGGCGATGGCTGCATTCCAGCTCCACACCGCAACGGGAAAATTGAAAGCCGAAATAATTCCTACTATACCGAGCGGGTGCCACTGCTCGTACATGCGGTGGCGCGGGCGCTCGCTGTGCATGGTTAAACCATAAAGCTGGCGCGATAATCCCACCGCAAAATCACAGATATCGATCATCTCCTGCACTTCGCCTTTGCCCTCCTGGAGGGATTTACCCATCTCGTAAGAAACGAGCGCGCCTAATTCATTTTTGTATTTGCGGAACTGCTCCCCCATTTGGCGAACGATCTCCCCGCGCCTGGGTGCGGGGATCATGCGCCAGTAATGAAAAGCTTTTTGCGCAGCCTGTATCACCTTCTCGTAATCTTCGGCCGTTGCGCCATTCACGCTGCCTATCAATTCACCGTCAACCGGTGAATACGAATCGATCTTCGATCCTTTGGTATGGAAATGTTTTAAGCCTGTAGAAGCTCCGTAGTTATTGCTTTGAATTCCTAATTTCTTCAGCACGGAAACGATCCCGCTTTTAGTTTCAGTAAGTGTGTGTGACATATTTTTTTTGTTGGGGTAAAATGCCCGGGCGAATAGTTTAACTCGGGCTGGCAAAAATAATGTTTTAAGTAAACGAAAAATGCCGGACGAAGGTTGAGAAAATTAGATGAAGATTAGAAATCGGGAGACGAGGAGAAAAGGTAAATTTGCTCTTAAAAAACGTTGAAAGTATTTTTTTGCCGATGAAGATGGAAAAACATGCGGGGAATGACGTAAATAAAAGGATTGCTGAAGAAAACTGCAGGCGATCAGCTTAAAAGAATTACCTGCGCAGCCAATCGGTGTTGGCATACAGCATCAGGGCGAGCAGGAGAAGCATGCCTGCGTACTGCGCATACTCCATAGCTTTCTCATTGGGTTTCCTGCGGGTGACCATTTCATAAAGCAGGAACATCACATGCCCGCCATCAAGCGCAGGGATAGGAAGAAGGTTCATGAACGCAAGTACGATAGAAAGAAATGCGGTGAAGGTCCAGAACACCTGCCAGTCCCATACGGGCGCGTAGGCCTTGGCGATGGAATAAAAACCACCAAGTGATTTGTGCGCGCCTTTTACAGAAAAGATCACACTGAATGTCTTCACCTGCATCACGATCTTTTCCCAACCCTCGGCCACCGCAGCAGGCAGCGCCCCGAAAAAGCTGTAATCGATCTTGCGGATCTTGAAAAAACGTTCCATGTCGGCATCCACGATGAAGCCGATCAATCCATCTTTTGAAATGGTTGTATTGAGGGAAGTGGTATCCTTACCACGCACGAGCCGAAGCTCAACGGTTTTATTCTTATTGGCCTGTGCATTGCGAACTACATCATTATAAAAAGGAGTCTCTACTCCATTCATGGCAATGATATGATCCCCCTTTTTTAATCCTGCGGCAAAAGCGGGCATTTTAGGATCAACCGAATCCACATAACAGGGATAGCGGGGAGTGACGAACGTTTTTTGCGCACTCATCATCTCGCTGATATTTTCTTCCTTTACCGGTATGTCTATTTTTTGTCCATCACGCTCCACCTGTATGGATTTGGCCTGGTCGAGGATGATGGTGAGCGGAACCCGGTTGATGCCTTCTACATATTTATTGTCTACCGAAAGGATTTTGTCTCCGTCCTTCAAACCCATTTTGAGTGCGAGTGAATCGCAGGCCACACCATATTGCACATTTTCCAGCGGCAATGTTTGCTTACCCCAGGCGAGGAGCACCATCCAGTAAATGAAAATGCCGAGCAATAAATTAACGGTTACTCCACCCAGCATGATGATGAGGCGCTGCCAGGCCGGCTTGCTGCGGAATTCCCAGGGCTGCGGAGCTTGTTTCATCTGCTCCTTGTCCATGCTCTCATCGATCATCCCGGCAATTTTCACATAACCTCCAAGCGGAAGCCAGCCAATGCCGTATTCGGTCTCGCCACGTTTTACTTTGAAGAGCGCGAACCAGGGGTCGAAAAAGAGATAGAACTTCTCCACCCGCGTTTTAAAAAGCTTTGCAGGAATAAAGTGACCCATTTCGTGCAGCACGATGAGGATCATTAAACTGAGCAGGAGCTGGAGGGCTTGTATCACTGTGTTAAGTCAAAAGAGAAAATCAAAAGGCTTACCAAAAGGAAGCTAAAGGTACACAATAAAATGCTTGGGAAAACGGGATTTTTGGACAGGGAATTAATGATAAGCCTCATTCATTTTAAAAATGGC
>DATDFI010000546.1:0-2882 GCA_036522695.1 Bacteroidia bacterium
ATTGTGCCGTGCGCATGGGCGGTATGGGCGTGGCCATCGGCAGCCTGGTAGGTGAAGATGCTGCGCTCATGGTCGGCCGGTCACTTTGACCCTTTACCTCCTTTCTTCTTATCTTGCAATGAAAATCATATGCCGTGAACGTCCTACGGGCAAAAAGGAAAGTAAGTAATGTCTGGTATGCTCTCATCCTCATCACTGGTGGATTCAGTTGCATCACATACTCTCTTTTTGCGCAGGACGAACTCCCGCAAGTGAACAGAAAGGCGGGCATACGGGATTACTATTTTTTTATGGGAATTGTGGGGCAAAGTTCCGGGACCGCCAATCTCATGGATTTTCAAAAGCTCGCTCCCCGTTCCGCTTTACTCCAAAATAATTTTTCGGGTTATGATGCCGACCGGGGTTTTACGGTGCTGGGTTCTTCTTTTTTCTCCTTTAATGCCGGCCTTAATTTTGCCGACAAGCAGAGGAACTATTATCGTCCCGACCCGCAGCTCAGGATAGGATTTTCGATGATGACCGGCAACGGCCTTACGGGGGGCTTGCACGATAAGGTAAAAAAGCCCCTCGACACGATCGTTTCTCCCACGGGCCAGCTGATCCCGCGCGACTCGGTAAGCTCCACGCATTATAGTATGGATTACACCACTAAACAATTTCGCGTTGATGCCTCGCTGATCTTTCGCACCAACCGCATGAAACGATTTTCACTTTATGCAGGGTTGGGAGCCAATTTCGGTTTTGCCCTGGGCGCTTACACGGATATCACGTATATAAATTCAAAATATATCGAAGAGGAACACCCGGCCAACGGGCATGGAAGCGGCACGCCTTACCCTCGCAAGGATTCGACCGTTACGGAGCATTTCAACAATAAGAAAGGAATGGGGTTTTGTTTTTACATACCAGCCGGGATCGACTTCCGGCTGGGCAGGCGAAGGGACTTCTGGAAAAAAGCGCATTTATTCAGCGAGAGCCGGTTCGTACTGAATTACTATAACATTCCCGAACTGCGCTGGGCCCGCAGCGTGGGATTTGTTTCCATCCTGGGCGTGCGTTGGGCGGTGGATTGAGGTCAATCGGCTTTCAGCAATTCGCAATACCAGAACCCCTGCGTGCGCGAATTTTTTCTTTCACTTTCCTTTACCTCGAGCGGACGATAGATCTTCTCACCGGTTTTGACCGCAATGCGCTTGTTGAAAAGCGGCCCCGCAAAACAAAACGTGTGATATTCTCCATTCTCACCGCAGGGATCAACATTGGCGGGAAGTTCTTCTAAAAATGACCGGTCGATCTTCCTCCCACACCATTCCTCCCCCAGGAAGGCATCGTTGGTGCAGCACAAAACCGTTTCAAATCCCCTGCCGATAAAATCCTGCAGCAGCCTTTTTGTGTCCTGCTTCCAGAGCGGGAAAACAGCCTTCATATTCACTTTCGCAAGATTGTCTTCCCTGTATTTTCTCAGGTCTTCCAAAAAAATATCCCCAAATATCACCTTCGTAATTCCTTCTTTATCGCGCAAGCGAAGCAACAGGGCCTCCATCTTTTTTTCATATTCGCTGTTGGTACCTTCATGCACAAATATTTTAAGAAGCGGAATCCCAACTGCAGCCGCCTGCGCATCCAATAGCTCCTCCCGCACCCCGTGCATGGAAATGCGCCTGTAATTCTCATTGAGTGTAGTGAGCAGGTAATGCACCTCGTACTTCCCCCCTGCCAGCACACGGTGCAAACAGAGAGCAGAATCCTTTCCCCCGCTCCAGCAGAAAACCGCTTTCTCTTTCATGATCTAAAACGAAGCTCTCAGGCTGAAGTAAACACCACGGCCGCGCGTAGTAAAGCCCATGATCTCGTAATACTTTGTATTGAATATATTCTCCGCTTTTATTCCTGCCGAAATATTTTGTGTGAAGAAATAACGCATCGAAAGATCCAGCAGCATGTAATCACCAACGGGCGTGGTGGATAATGCACCGTAAGGACCGAGCGTTGGGTCATAATAAATATCTCCCTTAACTCCCACGTAATGCAGGTCGGCACGCAGCATCAAACTTTTCACCGGCAAATACGTGAGCGAAACATTGGCGGTGGAAGGCCTGCGTGAAAGACCTACGACCTCTACCGACTTATCCTGCAAAAAAGCCCCGCTGTTGTAAAGCTGGATGTGATTGCCGTGTGTGTGCGAAGTGTCCACACCGCCCGCATCGTAAAACAAGCGCCCGCTCACCAGGCTGATGTTGGCGCTGATAATGATCTTATCATTGGGTTTTGCAAAAAGCCCCATTTCCACGCCTTTTGTTTTCGAAGTTCCCACGTTCACATAAGTGGAATTCCTGAAATCATCGCGCGGGAAAGTTTGAAGCGAATCAACGGGATGGTTCTTATCCCACAGGTTCACATATTCTATAAGATCATTCACTTCCGTAGCGAATACCGCCACGCTGAATGACAGTTTTTCGTTCACCTTGTGCTTATACCCCACTTCGAATGTCGATGACGATTCCGGCTTCAGATGTTTATTCCCGAGTGTGATGGTGGTATCCGTATAATATTTATCGGGTGCATACAACTGGTAAAGCGAGGGCGCATTATAGCCTGCAGAATATGATGCGAACAACAAGGCGTGTTCGTCCAGTTTATACGAAGGGCAGATCTCGTACGTAAAATGATTTCCGAAAACGGAATTATCGATAAAGCGACCGCCAAGCGCAAGTTGGATATTTTCCAGTTTATCATCAATGATGCTTCCATCCATATCCATGTGCAAAAACGCGTTATATGTTTTCGACTGGAGATCGAGTGAATCGAGGCTCGTTTTGCTCTGGTAAACCCCGAAAAAAGGCGAATTCGAATAATAGAACTGGTCCTGCGACATGGTCTCC
>DATDFI010000547.1:0-2563 GCA_036522695.1 Bacteroidia bacterium
ATAACCATACATCGCCAGCAGATTTTCGAAACCGGAATAATGTGCGGGTGCGGCAAAAACAAGGTCGTTGTACTGCGCGAGGTAATCTGCGATCACCGATTTCTTAAGCAAGCCTTTAAGGATCAAAACAAGCCCGGTATCAATGTTATCGCGATCGATGATGGGCCTCTGCCGTCTCAGTTGCGGGAGGAAATCCTTTGCACGCACAATGGGACCTGCCACCAGGTGCGGGAAAAAGGTCATGTAAAACATGTAATCCATCAGCTTCTCGGCCGGCTTTATCCTGCGATGATATACATCAGCGATGTAGCTGATGGCCTGGAAAGTGTAAAATGAGATCCCGATAGGAAGAAAGATATCCAGCTTGTCGAATTTCATTCCGCGCATGGAATACCAGTTACTCAAAAAGAAATTGGTGTACTTGAATCCAAGCAAGGGGATCAAACTGAGCACGATCGAAAAAACGAGCAGCCGCTTGCGTTTCTTCTCATCAAATTCACGATGGATAAGCATGGACATCACGTAATCAAGCGTGATGGTGAAAAGCATGAGGAACAAATACGCCCCACTCGATTTGTAATAAAAAAACAAACTGAAGGAAAGCAAATACCACATGCGGGAACTCCTGCTCTTCCACAGGAACGCATACCCGGCCATGAACAGCATGAAAAAAAAGAGAAACGTCCCGCTGTTGAACAGCATGGGACTGTCGCGATGGTACAAAAAAAGGTCTCCTATTCCCTGCCAGTTGATCATGTTACACCGATGGTCTTAAGATCACCATGGGAGGCGTGCGGTGCTTCTCCGTTGGTTTGGTAAGTTTAATGGGATACTTGCTTTCATTCACGATCCACTCTGCCACCTTATCCACCCACACACGGGCGGCCGCGCGGGTGGGATGCGCGCCATCATGCGAGCGGTCCATCTTTAAGACCTTCGACTGGAAATAGCGGCCTTTGCCCACGGTGCTCATCAGCATCTTATCCAGGCCGGTGTCTTCCTTCCAGAATGCAGGTCCCACATAAATGAACTTCAAACTGTCGCATTGGTCCATGATATGACGCACATATTTTTTCCGCTCCTGGGGCTCGCGCACAAAAAGTTCATTCAGACCGAGGCAGGCGATCACATAAGTGGGTTTGAATTTGCGGATGTAATATGTGAGTGTGTCGCAGTTGCCCCACAGCTCCGTGCTGGAGCTGTACCATACCACGGAATTCAGCTGGTGACCGTTCTCCACGCAATAATCACTCAGCGCTGGCATAAATCCTTCCAGTTCCGAGTCACCGAACAGGAGTACGCGCTGCCCGGTGGTATCCACCACTCGCTTTGTGACCACCGCCTTGTCAACGGGGGTCATCGCCAGCTTTTCTGCTGTAAGCAAGGTATCCTCTTCGGCATCCCGCACCAGCGTTTGCTTCACTTCCGATTTACGCAGTTCATTTTTGCCTACCGTTATGCTTCCATCCATGAACGAATAAAATGCAAGCCAGGCCATCACACAAAAACAAATGAACACGAATTGCAGGTGCGGGTCTTTGATGAGCAGGGATTTCCCATCGCGGGCGGGCGCCAATACGGGGCGTTCACGTTCCTCCGTTTCTTTTAATTTCTTCTTTCGCTTGGGTGACATGCTATTTTCTTCTCTGGCTGAACAGCCACTTCAACATCTCGGGATCACTGTAGGTTTTGGTCCATGAATCATGACCGGTATTCTCATACATCGTAAGCTTTGCTTCACCACCTGCTTTATTTACCGCGTTCACCATATTGGTGCTGCGGAAAGGTTTTACCAACGGATCATTGGCACCGTGAAAAGCCCAAACGGGAATGGAAGAAAGCAACGGGGCCTTTGTTTCATCACCTCCCCCGCAAACGGGGACTATAGCTGCGGCTTTTTTATTCATGCGGCAAGCGAGATCCCAGGTGCCGAAACCGCCCATCGATAATCCTGTAATGTAAATGCGTGAAGTATCAACAGCATGGGTTTTGATAAAACTGTCTACCAGCTGCATCAGTACCTTCATGGGCAGTGTTGGCGATTCAGGAAAAATTTGTTTGTCGAGTTTCCAGTCGGTGTCCACCCACTTTAAATTTTCGGGGCACTGAGGTGCGAGTACGAAGCAGGGATATTTTTCCAGGTTTTCGGCAGTGGTAAAAACTTTTGCCCCATGCATCAATTGCTTGCTATTGTCTTTTCCCCTTTCTCCTGCTCCATGCAAAAAGATCACAAGCGGATAACGGTAAACCGCGGTATCGCTCCTGCCGGCCAGGGGTGTAAGCAAACGGTAAGGCAATTTGAAATTCCCACTGGAGAAGGAGCAGCGCTGGAACAATGAAGTATCCTGCGCGCGGGCCTGTGCGCAGGCGCAAATGATGAGCACCAACATCGCCATTTTCTTCATTTCTCCTCTGAAATTTTCAATAAAACAAAAATACGCAAAACATCTGCCTGCGCCAAGCGAATAAAATGTTTTCGAACACTCATTTATTAAACGCCCTGCCCCAGCGATTATCCGCATGAGAACAAGTATCGAACCATGTTCCCTTTTTGCAGCGGTAC
>DATDFI010000548.1:0-6993 GCA_036522695.1 Bacteroidia bacterium
AATGTGCGGGCCTGGTACGTGCAGCCCCCGCGCTTCGAGCCCGTGCGCATGGGCGACTGGGTGGGTGATGTGAGCCAGGGCGGATCCGTGAACTTCCGGGATGTTTTTTTCAACCCGCACGGTCACGGCACGCACACCGAGTGCGTGGGGCATATCAGCCAGGAGCCGTATACGATCAACCAATGCTTAAAGAAATTCTTTTTTCTCTGCGAGGTGGTAAGCGTGCTGCCGGAGCAGCAAGCTAATGGCGACTTCGTGATCACGAAAAAAATAATTGAAAATGTTTTAGGTGATAAGCACCCCGAAGCCTTGGCCATCCGCACCATTTCCAATCCCGCTTCAAAAATGAATATGAATTACTCCGATACCAACCCGGCTTACATTCATCACGAAGCTTTGGAATTTATGGTGAAGCGCGGCATAGATCATTTGCTGTTCGACATGCCTTCGGTGGATAAAGAAAAGGACGGAGGAAAATTATTAGGGCATCATGCATTTTGGGAATACCCGCACAATACTCAACTGCAACGCACCATCACCGAGCTCATTTATATTCCCAATACCGTTTATGACGGAAGTTATTTATTGAATCTTCAATTCGCTTCTTTCGAGAACGATGCTTCACCCAGTAAGCCGGTACTTTTTCAGTTGGTGATGTAAAATGCAGGATAAATCAAGCTTGATAAGGTATATTCTGATCTACCTGGCATGGTACGCTGGGGGCATGATCTTTTTCAATATCATAGGGGCATCACAGGATGCAAACGGGCAAACGGCAACTACGGGATTTTTCTTTCTTTATCTCATTTTTCTTACGGTAATATTTCTTGCGCGTGGCTTTGAAAGACTAAGAGGTTTTAATAAATTCATTTTCGCTATACTCGTTATGCTGACAACCTATTTGAGCTTTCCTTTCGATTGAATGTAACACGAATGGACAGATGATCACTGGCTTTTTATCAGCATCACATGGCCAGGGAAAAACGGACGGGCAACAGGCGCAAAAACACCAATGGAAACAACAGAAAAATCGACTGCCAGGGAAAGAAACCGTCAAAGAAAGTTCGCTGCAAAGCAACTGCTGGTCTTTGGCGTAATAATGTTTGTAATATTGCCTTTTTTCGGGACCTCCATCCTATATATTTCCCTGTTAACGGGATTTATCCTGCTGTTCCTCGTGGCCGCTTACAAGGAATTGAACGGTGATCATTTTCTCCGCTTCATGATCCTTTTCATTATTCTCATTTTTGGCGGAATATATTGCAATTCATCATCGCACAGGGACCGGGAGAATAGTATTATTGGATCAAAATAAAGTCGGAACGAGTGAATTATTGCCCGAAATCCCTGTACCCCACATTATATTTGTTCGTCTTCGCGATGAAAATGCTGATGGGCGCGAGCATTTTCTTTTTTCCATCGGGCATCTGGCAAACCACTTTGTCGAAATAAAGCACAGTGCCCTCCGGTAATTTATGGATGCGGTTTTTCATGTCGATGGTGAACTGTTCGTTTTCGGAGGAAAGTGTATCGGCTACTCCCGCTATCTTCGATGTCATCCGGAATGAAAGTACAGGAAGCACAAGCTGGTTTTCGCCCAACAGCGCCATCACTTTATCTTTATAAATGATATCTTTTTTATCGGCCACCGAATCGGCCAGTATCCCGCAAATGCTGATAACGGGATCGGGGTTTTGCCGGATATAAAAAAGCTTGGTGAGACATAATTTCATTTTCTTGTCGCCAAGGTCTTCGTACACGCTCAGCAAAGCCGTTTTGCCTCCTGTCACGCGCGCCACCCACGTGCTGTCATTTCCATCAATACTTCCACCATCCAACGTCACATTAGTGATCTTATGCACACCCTGCCAGCGCAGTGTGATCTTATTTTTCTGCCCTATCCACAAAATACTGTCCTTCGGGAAAACCTCCATGTTCATCTCGGGATGACGGACCTTAAAAACGAAAGTGCTGTCCTTTTGCGCATACCCGGTGATTGCCAGCAGGAAAAAAAACAGGGAAGATGTAAAATGTAAAATGGCAAATGGAAAGCCCTTTTTGAACTTTCCATCAACCATTTTTGCCATCCCGGGCGTAGCCGAGGGACACCGTACATCAACCATCCTTTTCATATTTTCATCAGCTGCTTCACTTCATCGGCACTCGCGAATTTTTTATCGAAGAGTTTCATCACGAATGTAGCGCCATCCTTTTTAATTTTCAACTTGCCGAATGCTTCTACGGAGAAAAAGGCCAGTTTGTTACCCGGTGCCACCGCCCACACCATATTTTGTTTGGAAGGATTGTAACGGAATTGACCGAATGCATAATTGTAATAAGTGAACAGCGCGTTCTTCCCTTTCTCCACCAGGTAAACATGCTCGAATTTCAATTTTTTCCCGGTACTGTCAACGAACTCGGCATTCACCAGCATTCCTTTTGGGAGTGCGGTGGGACAATCGCAATTCCAGAAACCGAAATTGGCCACTTCAAATACACGCATGATCTTATTCTCCTTATCCATCATTGCGTTATACATATTGCCAGCCAGACTCATCGAATCGTTAAGCGAATTGCTCTTGTCCTGCAATTGCTGGTGAACGTATTCCAACTGCTTTTGTTTTTCTTTCATCCTTTCCTGGCGCTCATTGCGGAAGCTTAAATATTTCTCATGCAGCTTATCGAACAGCGTTTTTGCATCCTCATAATTCTGTCCCTCGAGCACCGGTGCGCATTCAAAGCTGTGTTTTTCCTTTCCCCGGCTGAACGTAAGCACGTAATGATCCTCCTTCGCACCATGCGCCACATCCACATCGTCCCAGGTGATCTTCGAATACTCGGGTTTAAAACGGGTTTCCCATGGCGCCACCTGGAACAAAACCTCCTTGTAGGCTGCAATTTCCGGGAATTCTTCTTCCTTCACATCGATCTTCACTTTAAAACGGTCCCCTTCGGCTTTCCTGGGCTCCAGGGGTCTTTTCTTTTCATTATCGGTGATCTCCTTTTTTATGTTACTGATATCGTCCTTTAATTTCCGTGCCACAGTTTTCGGTGAATTCGTTTTCAGTTGCTCATCTATTTCTTTATAGATGTTGTTATGCACCCCGGCCGTATCGCGTTTCACAAAATCCCAGTTCCGCTTATTCGTGTCGAGATAATACACGTTGAAATAATCTCCTGGCTGTTTGGAGGCAAGCTCCACGTTGATCTTCGATCCGGGATTCACCTTTACGGGATCATTCCCATTGAACGCAAGCAGTTCCATCATCCCGGCAGATTCAAAATGATATTGCGTTCCGGCCGAATCATAGGTCATAGGGATACCGCTTAAAAAAATATCTCCCACATCGTGAAATTCGCGGTAACGCAAAGTGATCTTACCGCTCAACGGTTTTCCATCACTCCCCAGGAAAGCATGCGGTGGCACTTTCAGCACCGATCCTGTTTTATACGTAAGCTCTCCGCCCTTATCCGCATCCACGGTAAAAGTGGTGTAAGGGATGTCCACCCCTTTTAAAGGCGGGCTTACAAAAGCAGGCTTCTTCTCCGTCATCATCGTTCTATTATCGTTGTTGTTCTTCATTGTAAGAACCAGCACCGTGGCCAACACCCCGATGGCCATTATACTCAACGTGATCCTCGTCCCTGCTGTTATCACACTCGCCTGCTTTTTGTAAGCGCTGAGGAATTGTTCAAAATTCTTTTGCTGCACGATCTCCTGCTGCGTGAACTTTTCCCCGTTTGATTTGATCTTGTACCTGCTCATCTTTCTTCTTTCTTAGAGGGCTGAAGCCCTTTGTGTGGTTAATGTCATCTATTGGACTGTGTCCCCGGACCAAGGTCCGTGGTTAGTGAATCTTCTTAATGATCTTGCGGAGCTTCTCGATCACGCGATACACTTTCATCTTCGCGTTGGTCTCGGTGAGTCCGCATATGTCCGCGATCTCTTTAAAGGCCCGCTCCTCGAAAAAACGCAGCTCTATGTATTGTAATTCTTCTTCATCGAGCTGCTGTAATCCCTCTGCCAATTTCCGCTCACGATCGGCCGACTCCGCTTTTATTTCCATTTCTTCAAAAAGACCAGAGGTGAGGTCGGCTTCGATGTTCACCGTGCGCTGCGTGTTATTTTTCCTGTGAAATTTATTCACCTCGTTCAGCGCAATGCGATACAACCAGGCCGAGAACGGAACGCCCTCGTTGCGGAATTTTTTAAGGTTGTCAAGTGCCTTGAAAAAGACCTGCGAGGTGATATCGATGGCCGATGATTTACTCTCGGTGCGGTTGTGCACGAATAAAAGGATCGGCTCGTAATAGCGCTCGTACAATACCGAAAAGCATTTCACATCCTGCTGGGCCGCGAGCACCTGCTGCAGCTCCTGCTCCACCTGTTGCGGGGAGAGATGGTATTTGGATGGTTGAGCCACTGTGGTCAGACTGTAAATGTTCATTGGCCTCCTTTTGCACTCATAATCCATGAGCCGCAAAAACGCCACAACATTTTTTCAAAAAAGTTTGATTAAATGTAAGAAGGAATTCTCCGGAAGTTTAAACGAGGAGTAAGATAAAAGGGTTTTGGACGAAGGTTCCCCTCAACCGAATTTAAATTAAAAAAGAAGGATTTACTCAAAAGCCGAAATGCCCGTCACATCCATCCCGGTGATGAGAAGATGAATATCGTGCGTGCCTTCGTAAGTGATCACCGACTCGAGGTTCATCATGTGGCGCATAATGGGATATTCGCCCGTGATGCCCATACCGCCATGGATCTGCCTCGCCTCGCGCGCGATGGTGAGTGCCATATGCACGTTGTTACGCTTGGCCATTGAAATTTGTGCTGGCGTGGCGCGATGTTCGTTTTTCAAAACACCTAATCTCCAGGTGAGCATTTGCGCCTTGGTGATCTCGGTGATCATTTCGGCCAGTTTTTTTTGCGTGAGCTGGAATCCTGCGATCGGTTTCCCGAATTGAATCCTTTCCTTGGAATAATTGAGCGCGCTCATGTAACAATCCATCGCTGCGCCTATCGCGCCCCAGGCAATCCCGTAGCGGGCGCTGTTCAGGCAGCTCAAAGGACCTTTCAATCCTTTCACCGTAGTGAAAACATTTTCTTTGGGAACCTTAACGTTATCAAAAACCAATTCACCTGTTGCGCTGGCGCGCAAACTCCACTTGCCATGTGTTTCAGGAGTGGTAAAGCCTTTCCACCCGCGCTCGATCACCATCCCCCGAATATCACCGCTTTCATCCTTGGCCCACACCACCGCAATATCAGCGAAAGGTGCATTGCTGATCCACATTTTGGCACCATTCAAAATATAATGATCGCCTTTGTCCTTGATGTTCGAGATCATCCCGCTGGGATTGGAACCATGATCGGGTTCGGTAAGGCCGAAACAGCCCATCAATTCTCCTGCAGCGAGTTTAGGAAGGTATTTCTTTTTCAGCTCTTCGCTGCCATAAGTGAAAATGGGAAACATCACCAATGAACTTTGCACCGATGCCGTTGAGCGCAATCCCGAATCACCGCGCTCCAGTTCCTGCATGATCAACCCATAAGAGATCTGGTCGAGGCCGGGACCACCATACTCCTGCGGGATATACGGACCGAATGCTCCTATCTCCGCAAGGCCTTTGATCCATTGCCTGGGGAACTCAGCTTTCTGGCAGGCTTCCTCCACCACGGGCGACACTTCCTTTTTCACCCATGCACGCGTGGTGTCGCGAACGAGTTTATGTTCGTCACTCAACAATTCATCCATCAAATAATAATCGGGGTGCTGGAAGTTGTCTGCTTTGGCCATTTGAATTATTTTTAAGAGAGCGACAAAAATAGAAATTAATGCTTCTGCCACCGGTGAAGGCGACCATTTTTTTGCCTGCCTGCCGGTAGGCAGGTTTCGGGATTTTTCTATCTTTGAGATCTTATGATAAGGCATAAATGCTTCCTCTCGAATCCAAGCAATGCCTTTACAAATCAATCCCATGAAGAAAATTTTACTCCTCGGCTTTGTTGCATCCGCTTTTTCAATGGTGATCATTTCCTGCACAAAGGAGCAGGCAAAACTGCAAGGGCCCAATGATGCACAAATGTTCGCCATGGCTACACAGTTGAGCGACCGTTATTATTACCAGAACGATTCGGTGAACCTGATCACACCGGCCCCCGCACAGGGAAATTTTCACGGGCCTTACAAATTACGTTACAATCATATTGTGAAAGAGCAATTGGGTGGTGACGGTAAATTACCCATTGGCGTAACGCTTCACGATTCGGCACTTATCGTAAAAGTGACTTATAGCGGTAACGTAATAAACGGCTATGCGATGATGTTCAAACTCAACCAGGGCTGGAACTGGGGATGGTACGGCACCTCTGCCGCAAACATCAACCTAAGCGTAACGGCCAACCCCAGCTTATGTACGAGCTGTCATGCAGGCTCGGGCAATCGCGACCAAACGCTCACATTCACCTATCATTAAGCCTGTTAAAGTTTAGCACAGTTATTGTAAAACGGGTACAAAAACCCATACCTAACACTCAAACCAAAACAAGATCATGAAAAAACACCTGTTAACCTCCGTTATTGCCCTGCTGCTTTTTGTGAGCGGTAAAGCGCAGATCTATATGGGAAAGACCTGTGAGATCAGCTTCTTTTCCGCTGCAGCGCTCGAGAATATCACGGCTGTGAACAAAACCACCAAGCCTATCCTTAATGCCAGCACCGGTGATGTACTGGTGAAGGTGAGCATACAGGGTTTCCAGTTCGAAAAAGCCCTTATGCAGGAGCACTTCAACGAGAATTACATGGAAAGCGAAAAATATCCTCAAGCCACTTTCAAAGGAAAGATCAACGATAACGACAAAGTGAATTACAAGAAAGATGGGGTGTACAAGGTCTCCATCACCGGTAAGCTTACCATTCACGGTGTAGAGCAGGATCGCACCATTGATGCCGTTCTCACAGTGAAAGGCGGTACGATCACCGTTGATAC
>DATDFI010000549.1:0-3307 GCA_036522695.1 Bacteroidia bacterium
GTAAACGTTAAGGGTGTTATCAGGGAACTTTGAAATATTCCCGATGTACCAGAAATCGTTATCTCCATCCGCATTCGGGGTGAAGGTGTTGTAAATGAAAAGCGAATCCGATTCGAGTACGGTCACTTTTATATCATCATAACCCGCACAACCGTTCGCATCAACACCAATGAGAAAATAAGTAATGGTATAAGTGGGATCGGCATCGGGGTTTGGGATATTGGTGTAGTTGAGCGACACATTTGGCGACCAGTAATAATTTACAGCTCCTGTTCCGTTAAGTTGGGTGCTCTGCCCGCTGTATATCGTCACATCTGGACCGGCATTTACAGTGGGAAGTGAATTCACGGTCACGGTCACAGTGGTCACTCCCGGGGAGCAGGGCCCGTTCACCGTGAGGGTATAGGTGGTGGTTTGCGTGGGCCAAACCATGGGATATGGTGCATTCACATTGCTGATATTCACATTAGGGGTCCAGGTATAAGTGGTACCGCCCGAAGTGAGGTTGGTGGGACCTCCCAATTGCACCGTATCACCGAGGCATAGGCTTTTATCCGGTCCAGCATCTGCAAGGCTTTGCGATTGGATCGTAACATTCACTACTGAAGAGGCCGTGTTGTTAGCGGCATCTTTTACAAAAACGGTATAGGTGGTATTGGCTGTAGGAGTACAAGCAGGATTAGCTACTGTGGTACTGCTCAAAAAAGTAGAAGGCACCCAGGAGTAAGTATAAGGTGCCGTGCCCCCGGATGCTGTTGGGCTCCCGCCTAAAGTCGCACTGCTCCCTTTGCAAACAGATGTTGCATTACCAGCCGAAGCGGATAAAGGCTGCGAAAAAGAAAGTCCTGCATCAAGAAGAAACAGGGCCAGGATGAGGAGTCGGGTGCTGAGATTCAAAGTCCTTGAATTTTACAAGGGTAACAAAGATAATGAAATAAAAAGGGTCATTCTTGAGGCGCTTATCAAAGACCATCAAAACCTCCTGGAAATGAGGCTAAGTCCCGTTTTTTATAGGCAAGTTATCAGCAATTAGACCTACCTCCTAGTAATTGCCGACCAATAACGGGCTTTTGCCGATGAAAATGCCCCGTTATTATTGCTTGAAAACGCCACGGGCGAGCTGTGCAACCATTTTTGCCTTATTTTTGTCATTGTATTTGAAAACCAAGGTTTTTAGCTCCAAAACCAATTATTAGCTATGAAAAAGATCTTCTTATCAGCTCTCGCGATCATTTCAAGCGCAGCACTATTTGCGCAACAACAAACGTATACCGAGAATTATCCCAGCGGTACAAAAAAGTGCGAGGGGTTTTATAATTCAGCAGTTTCCATTTCAGAGAACGACAGCAAAGAAGTTCGTGCGCAAAAGATGGCAAATGCGGTGCGCGTGGGCAAATGGTCGTATTGGCATGAGAATGGCCAGTTGCTGGCAGAACAGTATTATGGAAATGACGGTGCTATGACCGGTGTTTGGAAATCATGGTATAAAGACGGCAAGCAGGAATACGTGGTTGATTTCTCGACCGGTGCTTCTACCTTCTGGTTCCAGAACGGTCAAAAGTTCGAAGAAGGAAAAATGCTTCCGGGCATGGTAAAGGATGGTGCGTGGGTTGGATATTACGAATCCGGTAAAAAGAACTATGATGGTTCTTTTAAGAATGGTCAAAAAGACGGCACCTGGAATTTTTATGATGAACAGGGCAAGCTGTATTACATTGAGAAATGGCACAACGGGGTTAAAGAATAAATTTTTTTAAAAGCATTTTGTGGAAGTCTCCTTAACGGGAGACTTTCTTTTTTTCTTAACTTCGGTATTGACCAATTTCAGCGAGCCTGCAGCAGATGGAAAAGCATATTCTCAGCAAATCGACCTTTATGCGGGGACTGCAGTGCCAGAAATCACTCTATCTCTACAAATTTTTTTACAAACAACGCGATCCTGTTTCTAAGGAGCAGCAGGCTATTTTCGATCGGGGCTCCAATGTGGGTGTGCTGGCGCGAAAATTATTCCCGGGAGGAGTGGATGTGAGCCCCGAAAGTCCCGGAAAATACACTGATTCGGTATTGCGCACGCAGGAGGAGATACGCAAGGGCGCCCCGGTGATCTATGAGGCTGCATTTCAATTCGAGCAGGTATTGGCTGCTGTTGATATCCTGGTCCGGGGTAATGACGGTCGTTATAAAGCATACGAGGTGAAAAGCTCCACCCGTGTTTCACCGGCTTACATACTCGATGGCTCGCTTCAATATTTCGTGATCAGTAACTCAGGCATCGCCCTTGATGATTTTTTTATCGTTCACATCAATAATCAATATGTGAAGGAGAGAGAGATAGATGTAAGAGGCCTGTTCAACATTACTTCCATAAAAAAAGAAGCGGAAGAGAACCGGGAAATGGTATTTGCAAAGATCATCGAGTCGAAAGCCACATTAGCGAGCGGGGTAATGCCTGAAATGAAGATCGGGGAGCACTGCTTCATTCCTTACGATTGTGATTATCGCGGGACCTGCTGGAAAGATGTGCCGGAGAATTCGGTGTTTGAAATTGTGGGACTGAACCGCCAGGATGCATTTGGGTTATATCATTCGGGTGTTTCGAACATGAAGGATGTTCCTGTGCATTTCGCGATGAAGGAAAATTCACGAATACAAGTGGAGAGTTTCAAAAAGAACGAGGTGTTCCTGGACAAACCAGCCCTCAAAGAATTTATTTCTTCATTGCATTACCCGATTTATTTTATGGATTTCGAGACCTTCATGCCGGCAGTACCCGTTTTTGAAGGGACCAGGCCCTACCAGCATATTCCTTTCCAGTATTCGCTGCATCGCTTGGATAAACCGGGCGGCACGCTACACCACACCGAGTTTTTAGGTGAACCGCACGAGGATCCACGCCACGATTTCATCAAAAAGCTTTTGCTCGATACGCTTGGCAAGGGCGATATAGTGGTTTATAATGCAACATTCGAGCGCACCGTTTTGCAGAACCTGAAGGGTGTTTTTCCTGAGTTGAGCGAACTCATTGATGAGCGTGTTTCGCGCGTCAAGGACCTCATGACGCCTTTCATGCAAAAAATGTTTTACCATCCCTCCATGAAAGGGTCGAGCTCCATAAAGAATGTTTTGCCGGCCCTCGTTCCTGAATTGAAATACGATGGTTTGAAGATAGGGAACGGTACGGTGGCAATGGCTGCTTTCGAGAATTTACTTTTCGAGACCGACATTTACAAGATCGCGGAGACGCGTGATGCCCTTATCGACTACTGCAAAATGGACACATTTGCCATGGTGAAGATACTGGAGGTGC
>DATDFI010000550.1:0-4613 GCA_036522695.1 Bacteroidia bacterium
ACACCTACAACGTACACATGCGTTAATAAAAAAGAAATGAATTCCGGTCCCCGCGCGAAGCAATTTGTGCGGGGATCTTTGTTTTGCACGGTATATTTATTTTTCCGGAATGCGTGAGCGATTGCAGCGGAAATCCTTTGCCGATGCCATGGTGAGCCTGACGAACCATGCCGGCAAAGATTGAAGCGAAAAGCGCGGTGCCGCACGCTAGCCGTTATCATTGGTGATCGCCAATGCGGCACACGCCCTGATCATAAATAAATTTACTTCACTTCTTAAAGATCTCATCCGGCACGCCTTTATTGATCACGTAATTGGTCATGGTGAGATAGATCTTTCCTTTCTTGCTTTGTTTGCCGTCATCCTTCGGTGAAGAAGTATTATTGATATCGGCAGCGACCGCCTTCGGTATCTTGAATTTCTTTACGTCAACCGTGAACACTGCATTATCGGGCAAACCGTATTCCGCGTATTTTCCATACGTGTACTCAGCCAAAATGGTGCCGTTGGTTCTGGTGGTGAGCTGGGATTTGAGAATGATGTTGCGTTTGGTATCGATCCAGAATTTTCCGAGCACAAGATCAGTGGTGTCCGAAATAGGAATGATGCTGATGATGCTGCACATCACCTCTCCAATTTTCTCGGTACCCTGCGGCACTGCTGTGTACGCATTGCTGTCGGCAAACAAACGGTACACCTGGTCAAAATTCTGCTTCGGCAGAATAGCAATGCTTTTAGATACCACTTTGAATTTATCCTTCTGCTTAAAGTAAACTTTTGCGTTGATGGGCAGCATTTTCAAAAAGGGGATCTCGGTACGGATGTTGGCATCGGCCGAATAATCCTTCACCTTCAAGAAGTTCTTATACACGTTATTGAGCGTGCGCTGCGCATCCTGCGCACCCGTCCCCTGCGCGCACACGAGCAGAATGAAAAAACATATCGCAAGTTTTCTCATGATAAAATATCCTTTCGTTTATACGCGTACAAGGCAATGCCCATAAATCCCGCGATGTGCGCGCCCATGATCAAACAGGAATTCCATATAAGATCTTTGGGCGGAACATCATCAAAAAAATTCCTCCACACCACCATATGCGAAGTGAACATGTATGGTTTGAGCGCGTCCAGCACCGGTACTTCCAGCGCACCGATGATAGTGAACAATACAATAATGGCCATGGTGGTGATGATGGGCCCGATGGAATTATCCGAAAAGCAGGAAAGGCAGAGCGAAAGCGAGCCGATGAGCATCATGGCAAGAAATGCCACACCAAATGCTGCAAAAAACCTCCAGGTGATGTCTCCATCCTGCAATATCACCAGCGATTCGGTCTTCACCACCACCAGGTCGCCCGTGCCGAAAAGCAAAAGTCCCAAACCGATGGAGAGCAGTCCCAGCCAAATGAGCAGAAGCATGATGTAAAGATTACCGGCTAAAAATTTTGAAAGCAAAACGCTGCTGCGCGAAATGGGGCGCGTAAGCAATAAGCGCGCTGTGCCCATGGCAGCTTCACCCGAAATAAGATCACCGGTGACCAGCGCCACCAGCAAAGGCACCTGTATGATGAGCATTTGCAGGATCACGAATCCCACCAGCGAGCCATTCAAAATTTTTCCGCTGATGTTGAAGCTTTGGTCGAGCGCCTGGGTGATAAAGCTGATGTAATTATTCCCGTCCACGTACATCGCGAACTGGATGATGCCCACGATGACGGTGATGGCGGCAAAGCCTATGTAGCTCCGCGGACGTGCAGCGATCTTCAAAAATTCGAGCCAGGTGCTTTTGAGCAGCATCAGTTGTGCGTGAGAAGTTTTAAGAAATAATCCTCGAGCTTGCGCTTGGGCTCAATGGCAAACACGTTAATATTATTATCACAAAGCAGTTTATTGAGCGCAGGCACATCATTCACCCGCGAATGCACATGCAGCTCCTCCCCGCTCAGCTCCACCAATTGTCCTTTACTTTCCAGCAACTCCTTAGCACGCTGCAATTCGTCCGTGCGGATGGCCACCAGCACTTCATCCGATCGCAGCAGCTCCGATACATTTCCCTGCACGATGGCCTTCCCGCGATTGATGATCACCATGCGCGTGGCGATCAGCTCTATTTCGGATAAAATATGAGAAGAGAGGATCACCGTCTTATTTTTCTCCACGCGCAGCTGCGTGATGAGGTGCCGTATGTCAATGATGCCAATGGGATCGAGGCCGGTGGTGGGCTCATCCAAAATGATAAGGTCGGGATCGTGAATAAGCGTTTGCGCAATGCCAAGGCGTTGCTTCATCCCATGCGAGAAGCCCTTCACCTTATCTTTCTCCCGGCCTTTCAAACCCACAAAATCCAGCACCTCGTGAATTTTTTTCTTCGTCACCTCTGCACCCGAGAGCTTTGCAAAATATTCGATGTTGCGCTCGGCCGATAAATACTTGTAAAAATCAGGTTTCTCCACGATGCACCCCACGCGCTTCAAAATATAGTTCCTCTCCTTGTGCAGCGATCTTCCGAACACGCTTATCTCGCCTTTGTCGGCACTGATGAGCGAAAGCATCATTCGTATGGTAGTGCTTTTTCCCGCGCCATTGGGACCAAGGAACCCGAACACATCCCCACGGTAAACATCAAAGCTGAGCCCGTCAACCGCCTTAAAATGGCCGTAATTTTTATGAAGGTCCTTGATGCTTAAGATTATTTCGGGCGACATAAGGTCAGTTCAACAACGTTAAACCAATTCTATCATTTTATCCGCACGCTTCTTTACCCTGCCAAAATTTGTTAAATGCAAATTGTATTTTCCGGCCTCCTCTAAAAATTCCTTTTCAAAGCCGGGATCAACGGAAACCAACAGCCCGCCACTGGTTTGCGGATCGCAAAGCAAAATAAATTCCAGCCCGTCCATTCCCGCCACATTCTCTTTCACATCGTTGTAGATGCGCGTGGTGTTATCTGGGAAAATAAATTTTGAAATGTAACCGTCAATACCCTCCATTTTGGGGATATTGTTCATTCTTACTTCAGCCGCCAGGTCGCTGCCCCGCAACATCTCCAGCAAATGCCCGGCCAGCCCAAAACCTGTTACATCCGTCATCGCGTGCACCGCTTCCATCTTCCCGAACGCTTCACCCGCCTTATTGAGCTGTGTCATCACCACGACCAGCTTTTCATAATCGCCATCAACCAACTGTCCCCGCTTAAGGGCCGATGAAAGGATCCCGCTGCCCAAAGGCTTTGTCAAAAAAAGCAGGTCGCCCTCCAGCACCGAATTATTTTTCTTGATGTGCTCTTTCCACAAAATCCCCGTCACCGCCAAACCAAAAATGGGCTCAGCGCTGTCGATGCTGTGCCCGCCCGCTAATGGGATCCCGGCTTCTTTACAAATGCTGCGGGCGCCATCCAAAACTTTTTGCGCCAGTTCGACCGGTAATTTCTCCACCGGCCAGCCTAAAATGGCAACGGCCATCAAAGGCTTTCCTCCCATCGCGTACACATCGCTTATGGCATTAGCTGCGGCAATTTTTCCAAAATCATTTGCATCATCCACAATCGGGGTAAAAAAATCAGTGGTGCTGATAACGGCCTGCCCGTTGCCGATATCGTATAATGCCGCATCATCGCTGGTGGCATAACCCAGCAATAAATTCGCATCTTCAAACTGCATATCGCTGCGCAGGATATGCTCCAGCACACCGGGCGCAATTTTGCACCCGCATCCGGCTCCCTTACTGTATTGGGTCAGTTTTATTTCGTTCATAACGTAATCCATTTATTTTTCGCGACCCATTAATGCTTGAAGATCCTTCTGCTCCAAGGTCAACCCGTAATAATAATTCTTATAAAACCTGAAGTTCTCTACGATCGCTCCTTTGAATTGCGCACATTCAACCAGGCATTCTGTCATTTCCGCACCAGTAAGGTCAGCCTCTCTGAGATCGATCTCTTTAATATTACACCGGATAAATTTAGCATTACGGAATTTACTTCCCCTGCAATCCACGTTAAACCACGAATCCTCTATCACAACATCCGAAAGATCTACACCTGAAAAGCCGGGCAGATATTCAAAGTCCATTTCTTTGAATTGCCTTGTACCCTTTTGGTATGCACTAAAAAATTCTTGTGCGGTCATTTTAAAGCCTGCATTTTTGGAGCAAGATCTTTTTGCTTCTAATCGGCATTCGTCCCGCTTTCGCCACTCGCTTCCTGCTGTCTGGTTCGTCAAGCTCGCCATGACAGCAGGAGAGCTCAAACAATGGCTCAATCGGGGCTATTTATTTTACTCCTGCAATTCAATAACTCCGGGTTCAATAGAAAATTCCTTTAAAATCGGGATTCAGCTACTCTCCTATCTCCCTGCTCCCAACTCACCAGCTACAAACCCAGTTTATCTGCAAACCTCATCACCGCTTCCGCATTTTTTCCAGGCTCATCTCTTTCCACCTCCACAAAATGTACATCCTTGAATTCACGCTTAACATGATTATGGTTGTACGCCTTGTCATAATAGCCCAGAGTGATATCGGCAACAGCCCCCAGGTCGTTTTTTTCCAACGCTTCCAGCGATTGCTTAAAGGCCAGCCCGCCCAGCCTGCGCTCGATACGCACAATGGCCGCT
>DATDFI010000551.1:0-3482 GCA_036522695.1 Bacteroidia bacterium
GCCATCATAGATCACGCGAATGCGCACTCCGCGTGCATGCGCGTTGTTGAGCGCACCCGCAATATCCGCCACGCTGGAGGAGTTGGTAGTGTTGTAAATGGCAATGTCGAGTGAATATATCGCGCGGTTGATGTATTGAACCAAAGTGTCATCCACCGCATTATTAAGGTAGATGGCATTTGTTCCGGTTGAAACAGAAGTGTCAACAGGAGAAGTAAAGTACACCGTAAATTTTCCGGTGGACAATGACTGCGTGGCGATGAATTTTTCCTGCGACCAAACGGTATCATCGCCCAGCGCACAAACCAATACCTTATATATATGACCGGGCTGCAGGTTTTTTAAAATGAGTGAATGTTCCGTTATAATCTCACCAGAGAAGCGGTCATTGAAATCGGTGCCGGTAATGCTGCGTTTGTTCTCGTTCACCAATGCCACACCCACCGATGGAATATTGGTGCTCCAGGAAATTTGAACGGAATCTTTCCAGGTATAAGTTGCGTGCGGTTGTTCGGTGAACTGAATTTGTTTCCCGGCAACCTGCGAGGCGGAAAAAAGGAGAAACAAGAGAACCCGGTAGAGCTGCCGCAACATATCTCAAAGATAGTGGAATGGAGCGGCAGGTGCAAAGGAAATACGCTGAAGAGGAGATGAATTTATTTTACCTGGCCAATGCTCTTTCTTTCAGCCCGAAGGTCCACAGCACTTTATCCATTGTAAGTGTGGCCAGTCGGGTTCCTTTTTCCGTGATCATCCTCCATTTTTTTGAATCGCCTGACAATTCATAGCCCGAAATGGCAGAGGCGCCAGAAAGTTGTTTCCCGAACCGGTTGTTAACGATAGTTATGATGAACATTTCGTAAACCTTTTTGCCTCGGCAGGTAAGCACAAGGTCAATACTGTCATTTGTGAAATAGAAGGGATGCAAGCCGTTTCTTTTTCCATTAGGGCCGTACGAACCGCAATAATTCCTGTAAGCTACGGTTCTTAATTCGCCCTGGTTAAAACCGATGTCGTTCAGCCATTTTATTGCTGAATCTTTCCTGTTCCCTACCACTTTTTCAAAAAAAGCAAAGTTGAGGGGAGAAATGATGGAATCGTTTTCTTTCTTGCGCACTTTGATGGTGCCCTCCTGCGCTTTCACTGCGAAGGAGAATAAAAGTATGACTGAAAGAATGGTTACCGGTCTCATTTTTTGTATTGCAGCCGGTCTGATTTCACCAGCTCAAAGGTCCAAACTTTTTTTTGTGCGTTGAATAGGGCACGGCAATGATTCTTGCCGGTGCATTGGTAAGTTTCCGGGTCGGGGTTTGTATCGAATGCACACACGGTATAGCCGGCCGCCATCGATTGGCCCATTAAGATTTTACCGGTAGCGGTATTTTTATTTTTTGTGAAAAGGAGGAGATCGGTCACTTTTCCTCTTTTGTTAGTGGTAATGCGCAGTTCGAGGGAATCGGAGATAAAATAATGAAATTGAAAGCCGCTGGGTAATCCTCCCTCGTAAGGGAGTGAGCTGCTCATTTTGGATTGCCCTTCTTTAAAGCCGCATTTCCCGAACCACACCCGCACCGAATCCATTTTTGCTTCCAGGCTTTTTTCAAACAGCGCGAACGTGAGCGGGTCCTTTGTGACCTTGCGCACTTTGATAGTGCCGGTTTGGGCGTGCATTTGCGACACAAGCAGCAAGAGCAATAGGGAAAGGCATCGCATCTTTTATTCCTGTTTTTTTATAAGATGCTTTTCTTCGAGCCGGAAACTCCACACCACTTTATCTTCCGAAAAGCTGGCCACCCTGCTTCCCTTTTGTGAAATGACATACCATTTTTCGGCAGGTACAAGCGTGTAACCCAGGCCGAGGGACCCGGCAGCAAGATCTTTACCCAATTGTTTTCCTATAGAACCTGTCACGATGAGCATGCAGTACACTTTGTTCTTTTTAGTGCAGGTAAGCACCATGTCGATCGAATCATTTACCAGGTATATGCAATGCATGCCCTTGAGCTTTTTGCCGGTGGATAATTCATAGTCGCACCCGTTCATGTAAGTCTTGATATGGAGTTCCCCTTCTTTAAAACCATATTCGCTCACCCATTTCACTACAGAATCTTTTTTTGCTCCGGCACATTTTTCAAACAAAGCAAAAGTAAGGAGGGGATGTTGGTTCTGTTTCTTGACCTTAATTGTACCGGTTTGTGAAAATGCGGGGGCGCAAAATGAAAGCGAGAGGAGCAAGGCAGAAAGAAGTTTCATCTATTGAAGGTGTGCGTAACTCTTTTTCTTGACCTTAATTGTGCTTTGCGCATCAATAAAGGCCGTAATTGAGATCAGGAGGACAAGGAAAAAGAGCCTCATGGCATTTAACCTTATAACGTAGGTACACCATAAAGGATACAACTATCTCTTCCCGTTCAGCTCGAACACCCAGGGTTTGTTTTTGGTGTTGTACTTCACATCCTTTTTACCATTCCTGGTCACACGGGGATTATCGGTCATAGTGGTGGTTTCTTTGTAACCTGCTTTGATGGACTGGGCGAAAAGATCATCACCGGTCTTGTCACTCGAAGGCATGTGAAGGGCCAGGTGGAAAACGCTCACACGGTCATATACGATCACTAATTCTTCTTTCTCTTTATTCATGATCACGATCTTGTTGGGCTTCCAGAGATCGGCCACTTCTTTGATGTGTTTATCATCGGTATTTTGCACGAAACCGGATGCCGAAAGTATTTTTATCGTGGTGTCGATATCGAGGTACAGGCATTTTTCCATGATGCCGAAGCTGAGCGGTACCGGGGGCTTTTCGTCTTTTTTGTTCTGGGCGGATACAACAAGCGTGCTGAATAAAAGCGCGGAGGCCAGGATGATGCGTTTCATCATAAAAAGTTTTTTTGTATAACGGAATTGGGTGGTGAAAGTTACGAAAGTAACATTTACGAATTTACAAAATGTACTTACGGCCCTGCGAATGCCGGAGGTTGTGGTAAAAGGCACTTCGCAGCGGGTCCGGTTTCATAATTGAGGCCGGTGCCATGGAATGCGGACGGTTCGGGTTCAGCCCCGATGCGCCTGACCGCAGGTATGCCGTGAGGAACGAACGGACCTACCGACAGGGGCAGCGGGAACAACGATGAACAGAACTGCTGCCGTTGCGCTTCACGGAAATATCGGACAAGGAACAGAGATAATGAAAACTATGCCGTTTTTTCAGCGATCATAGTTCATTAATAGTTTTATTTTTGCTCCGCTTTTAAATCAAGATCATGAACAAAGGACCTATTTCACAATTCATGCAGAAGCATTACCTGCATTTTAATGCTGCTGCGATGATGGATGCAGCAAAAGCCTACGAGACGCACCTTACGGAAGGCGGAAAGATGATGATCACGCTGGCCGGTGCCATGAGCACAGCCGAACTGGGAATTTCGCTTGCCGAGATGATACGCCAGGGAAAAGTGGACATTATCTCCTGCACCGGGGCC
>DATDFI010000552.1:0-2086 GCA_036522695.1 Bacteroidia bacterium
GGCCTTGTGCCGCGACCTGTGGGAATACGATTTTTCACTCGATACCTGGACGCAGAAAACGAGTTTTCCGGGAACGGGACGTTATTACGCAGTAGGATTCAATTGCGGTTACCTGGGCTATGCAGGCACCGGTCTCGATTCCAATTCTTACAGGCGTGATTTTTATCAATACAATACCCTCACGGATACCTGGCTGCCTTTCACTTCACTCCCGGGCGTTTCGCGCAAAGGCTCATCGGCAGCTGTAGTGCAAGGCACAGCTTATGTGCTAACCGGGATCGATAGTTCCAATGCCCGGCTTAACGATCATTGGAGCATACAGCTTCCGGCAGGGGTTAAAGAGCAGAACGATCTCCCCTTTTCCGCCTTTCCAAACCCTGTAAGGGACATCCTTAATCTTTCACTTCCGCAAAATGCATCGGGAGGCGAGTTATTTATCTATTCGGCAGACGGTAAGCTGGCAGCGGAGGGAGATATTAACGGCACCTTTGTCCTTATCGACCTCAGTGGTTTGCAAACGGGGATCTATTTTTTAAAGATAAAATGCGGGGAGGGTTGCGGAGTAAAAAAATTGGTGAAAGTCAACTAATGTCCCCGCGCGGCCTTCACGCGATCAAAACATATCTTCAGCCAGGCGGTAAAACTTTCCGGGTGATCGTGCAGTTCCTTTTCCAGCCCACCCAATGATATCCATTTCCATCCAGAAGCCTCGCATGGGTCGGGATGAGGGTCACTCTCATAACTTCCGAAAAAAACATGATCGAGTTCGTGCTCCGAAAGCTCGTTGTTCAATCTTGCCTTGTAAGTAAATTGAAACTTCCCCTTTAATTCACATGCAAAGCCCATTTCTTCTTTCAGCCTCCGTTCAGCAGCCCTGCGTATGTCCTCACCAGGACGAGGATGCCCGCAACAGGTGTTGGTCCACAACCCTCCCGAATGATATTTTTCCAACGCACGCTTCTGCAAAAGCAGTTCTCCTTTTGAATTAAAAACAAAAACGGAGAAGGCGCGATGCAGCAAGGCCTTTTGATGCGCTTCCAGCTTTTCGCAGGTGCCCAGGGACTCATCGTTCTCATTCACAAGGATCACTTCTTCCATAACATCTGCGAATCTACGAAAGTGCGTTCTTCATACCGGGCCCTTCTCCGTATTATTTATGGCACGGCATATTGCATCCTCTCACCTCTGTTCTTCTATACTTCTTACCCCTCTTACTTTTATAAAGACGCAAAATCCAGGGAATTATCACCCACTCACCCTGGAAGGGGAAAGGATAGCTAAAATCGAAAAACATCGAAATTGGAAGTAAGAACCAGTCTTATTTCAAATGCAACCTATACCTTCTACCCTCTTTTCTAAACAGGGTATGAAGTTTCAGCTCTGTACCAATGGTATAGATCTGGTCGAAACCAATATCCACAAACGGTAAGAACATTCCCAGGTCCAATTGGCTCAAGAGTCCTAAATTCAAATAAAACATTTTATTGAAGTTGATCAATCCATTTTCAGGGTTCATTAGAAAAAAAAACTTGAAGCCCACCGTTGCCTGCAGGCTCCATATTTTGTATTCAACTATTTTGTGTTGCAAATTGAAGGAGGCCACGAGTTCGCTTAACCTTATATTGTTGCGAACATAATAGAAAAGAGAATCGAATTTTCCTTTGAACACTTTGAACAGTCCGGGTATCGCGATCCTGGCAACATCCGTGTTTACTTCTTTTGGAAGATCAAAAGGGGGAGCGTACAAAAGTTCGATGAAGAAGCGTGTTTTCTTGAATTTCTCCGGGTGCTTTTCCTCTTCCTCGGTCCAATAGCGGCCCGCTGTTGTAATCGGAAAAAGCGGAGAAATGAACCTTACGTTGATCCCTTTAAAGTTTGGGTACCTGGTATTCTTACTTAAACCATATTCCGTTGTCCATTTTGTTTCCTGGCTTTGTGAAAGTACAGTGGAGGAGATCATTAAGCAAAGTAAAAGCGATGTTGCAGATCTCATGAGGGAATTTCGTTATGCTACTTGTAAAAGCATAACGGAAAAGAAAGCAATTTATTGGTCATCTTAATATACTCTATACCTCTATTCCCCTAT
>DATDFI010000553.1:0-7904 GCA_036522695.1 Bacteroidia bacterium
ACCGCTTCTTCAACAAGGAAGGTGACGAGATAAAGATTTGAAAAACAGAAAATGAAGTTGGGGGTCCCGGTCGGAAACGATCGGGATCTTTTTTTGATGCCCTGCAACGGGGAGATAAGGCAGTACCCAGGTTTGAAAAAAATGAAGTGTCCACGGGCAAACCGGGCATTGCCAAGACTTGACTCCGCCCCCCATTTTTTATATATTTGGTTAAACGCAAAACCACAATCTCTATGAAAAATCTCTACACTTGCGGGATCTTCATGTTCTTTGTGTCTTTTTTGAGCACGAGGGCAGCCGCTTCCGTTACGCTTACCCTTCAACCCGATGCTACAGCCGGTAAAGATGCCCTGCTGCATGGTCTCAACACCGAAGTGAATGTGAACTATGGTTCCAATGTGCAATTCGCAGCGGATGCCTGGACCTTCAGCAACACGCCCGGTACCATACGCAGCGTTGTGGAATTCGATCTTTCTCCTATAACAAATGGTTCCATGGTCATCAGTGCTACCCTGGACCTGTATGCATGGGATCAAACAGGAGGGCTCGGGCAACATTCGGACCTTTCGGGGCCGAACGACTTTATCCTCCAACGCGTGATCACGAGCTGGACCGAAAGCACTGTGACCTGGAATAGCCAGCCCAGCACCACCTCGGTGAACCAGGTGACCTCTCCAGGCACTTCCAATCCTACGCAGGATTACAGCATAAATGTGACCACGCTGGTGCAGGACATGATCAATGACCCGGCCAACTCTCACGGCTTCCTGTTGAAGCTGGCCAATGAATCCTATTACCGCAGGATCAATTTTTGCTCCAGCGATCATTCAATTGCAGCCAAGCGGCCCAAGCTCACCATCGTGTATTCGCCAACCGGTATAGCCGATCCGCATATCGAGCTCCTGGATCTTAATGTATTCCCCATTCCCGCTAAAAACAAGCTGAACGTGAATGTACGGCCCGGGCATTATGATTTTACTGTTTCCGATATGACCGGTCGCACGGTGCTGGCAGGTCATATGGAAGGAAGCGAAAGGAACATTGACCTGGGAGACCTTGTGAGCGGTGTTTATTTTATCACCGTTCGGGATGAAAAAGCGGTTGGAACAAAAAAGATCATTATCGAATAGGAAGGACCAGGTTTATCTTCTTTAAGATCCCGATCGTAAATGGCCGGGATCTTTTTTTTATGAGCATTGTATCTTTTTTATCACCTCCCGTTATACGTAAAAACGCCCTTCCATGAGAACGCCCATTCTCCTTTTTTTCCTTTTTATTTTTTCAACAAGACTTTCTTCACAACAACTTCCTGTACTTACCGATAGCGATATGGTAAGCCCGAATGATCTCGGGAAAAAGATAGGTTGGTGCAAAATAAAGCTGGATGCTTCGTTCAATAGAACGAGCGATGAAAAACTGGCAAAGTACGAATGTTACCAGTTCTCGGCTCAAAAGAAATTTTTTACCAACCATTTTTTCGATAAGAAAGATAACCGGAAGAAGATCTTTCATGCTTCCGGGGAGCAGGATCTGAAATTACTCAGCGGGACCCTTGATTATTTCGATAGCCGTGATCATCTCGTTTATCGTTTGGTCTTCCAAAAAGGATTTATTGTTAAAGAATACGATTGCAGGAATTGGATCAGGAAAAAAAGGCAGACCGGCAGGGTTCGCTCGGTATTGGAATACCTTCCATATCACAAGCAGCAGGAATTTTTCGCCTGTACATTTGACCGCAGCGAATTGCTGGATGAATGGGGATATGGGATGAATAATGGAAAAACCTTTCTCGAAAATTGGTCTTTATGTAAACCACTTTCTCCCTTGTTGGAAGAAGGTGAGGGCTGGCTGCGCGATTCGTACGAGACCTGGGATTATTTTATCGGCTTCGATTCAGCGGGGCAAGATGGAAAGAACAGTTTGATCATTCGCTCGCTCGAAGATAAGCCCGAAGGCGTGGGCCGCATCTACCAGAACTTTGATGCGGAAAAATATCGCGGAAAGCGGGTTCGCATGAGCGGATATATTAAAACGGATATTGTAAAAGGGTGGGCGGGATTCCGGCTGGATGCATACATGCCCGGAGTGAAGGAGCCGGTGGTGACCGATCATATGTACGATAGGGTAGTGAAAGGTACCAGCGGATGGACAAAGTATGATTTGGTGATCGACATTCCTGCGGATGCATCGCTTATACAGCTTGGCATGCAGTTGGAAGGCAGCGGCAGTGCATGGTTCGATAATATTACGTTCGATATCGTAGATGATACCGTGCCGGTGACTTCGAAAATGGAAAATGTTAAACCGCTGAATAAAGAGCCGGAAAATCTTGATTTTGAAAAATAGAATGGAAAAATTCTAACGCAGTATCACAATCCCTTTTCAAATATCGCATCCAGCAGGTTCACGTACCTCAACGATATTTCGAAGCCACCGTTCATGTGCGACACCTCCCGGTAAGTGGAAACATTCACATCATAAGCAAAGCCCACCGCAAAATTTCCCGTTTCAAAAAACACCTGCGGGAGTATGGCATCACTTACCCGGTAGCTTACTCCGAGTGAAATGGCCGTCTCCGAAAATGCGCCCGTGATCTTGGTTCCGTTCTTCATGCGGTAACGGCACAGTGCACCGGCCGTGATCTCCATGTTCGGGCCCTGCAGCATGAACAGGGCAGAAGGAACAACAGAAAATTTTGTGTGCGGGATATCGATACGTGCATCGCCATGCGCAACAAAACGCGGGTGCAAACGATCGCCCGATGAGGAGTAGAAAGATTGTCTAGGCATGTTGAGGTGATAACCCGCCACACCGAAATTTACTTTCAAAATATCATCGCGGGTAATATTTCCTTTCGCATTGCTGTACTGGAAACTCACGCCCGCGCCCGCATCAAAAAAAGTATAGCTCTGCGAGCCTGTTTCCCCGCTCTGTAAATTGGGATCGTAAGTGCCGTTGGTGAATTGGTTGCCGAATTGCAAGCTGCTGAAGTGCACCGATTGCTGTGCGAACGCAAGATTTATTCCGCCTGCAAATTTCGTGTATGGACTCAGCGGCACAATGCCCGAGCCGCAGAGGTTCGCCTGCGTGGTACCCATGCCTGCATCACCCGCTTTATCGGTGTAAATAAAAACACCTGCGCCAAAATAAGCCGACTGCCTTTTCTTAATTCCGAAAGGCATATCGAAGGAGGCCGCCATCGTGTTGAACGAATGTCCCATCGAGGGCCACTGGTTGCGGTAGTGGATACTGCCTCGGTAAAAACCGTCAATAAAACCGGCTTGCGAAGGATTGATGTTGAGCGGGGCTTGAGTGAATTGAGAGAAGTGAATATCCTGCGCGCAAAGCGAACCCGCATTCAGCCATGCAGCCGAAAAGAACACAACGACAAAAAGTGCCGTTCTCACTTTTCTTCCCCTCCTCCTCATCTTTAACGAATAAGTGTGATATTTCCTTTTTTCTGGTGCTGCGATCCATCATAGGTGGTATACACCAGTGAATACGCGAACACGCCATTGTTCAGCTTCTGCCCTTTGAACGTACCGTCCCAGCCATCGGCCTGGTTGGTGGTGGTGAATACTCTTTGTCCCCAGCGGTTGTATATGTTCAGCTCGAAATGCTGTACGTTATTCCCGAGTACAAAAAGAATGTCGTTGTTGCCGTCACCGTTTGGCGAAAATGCATTGGGCACACTCACTTCTCCTTCTACATTGGGATTGGGCGGAGGAGGCGGGGGCGGATTGCCGTTAAGACGGAAGTGCGCGATCACCGTATCGCCCTGCGTCATCATCATCGTAACATTCGAATCGTTAATAGTTGCCGCAACTGTATCGTGGTTCACTTCCCAGTAATCGAAAACATAACCACTATTTGCATTGGCTTTGAAAAGAATATTGATATTCCCGAAATAAGAGCCGTTATACCAATAAGTGCCGGGAGTGATGGAATTTATTTTTACGGTGCCGGCTCCTGCAGGAACAACATTCACCGCAAGGTTATACGGACCGGTAAGATTGTAGCAGTTCATCAACCCCTGGGCAAGTACCTGGCAGCGTGTATCGATCCAGTTCTTCATGTCGGTCACATTCTGCTGCCATTGTGTTACGCTGCCACCCCATTTCGCACAATGGTTCGTCATCTCGGGTTGTATCACCGCCACCATGCTGTCGAGCACATGCTGCATATATGTACACTTGAAATAAGTATTGCTGAGGTCGATGAAACGCGAAATATAATATTGCTTGAAAGTGGGATTGGTGAGCAATGCATTCAGCACAGGAATATGCCCTTGCCCTCCCGGGTCGCCCATGGATTGAGGGTTGCAGGGATCGGCATTCACCGTGGTGTTCGGAACATTGCTCCAATTAATATAATGCCCGAAAGTTGCATCCTCATCCCACAGGCAATACGCCCACTTTTTGTGCTGACCGTTAGTGTCTAATCCCCTCCACCATTCAGTATTCCAGTTGAGCCAGTCGGAACAAACAACGTATGAATTAAGTACCATGTAATCTGCCAGGCTTTTCACGTTGTAAACGCTGTCCACATAATTGTAATTCGCAGGAAGCGCCATGTTGTTGCTGGTAACAAAATTCACAAAGCTGTTCCAGTCGTTCTGCGCCTGGCCAACAGTGGGTGAATACGCTTCCCAGGTTCCTCCCCAGGTCTGGAGAAACTCAATATCCGGTGTGTCCTGGTTGTAGTAGTAATTGGTAAAATCCTTGTCGTCCACTTTTTCGCGGAAATCGTAAACACCCCAATACTGACCATTCACGAAGAGGATGGTAAAGGTGCACTTACGCGAATCCAGGTGAAGATTGGCATTCTCGGAAAGTACCGCAATGTAGGCATCGCGAATATGGCAGCCGTTCAACTGTCCATTGGGACCCCAGTGACAGGGATTGCTCGTGTCTTCGAAAGGATAATTATCGCTCGCAGCGGCTTTCAGGATCACACGTTTGAAGCCGGTGCGGGTGCTGTTGGTGAAGAATTGATTTTTTAACTGGTAGTTGTACCCGTACTCATCGATCGAAACAAAGTCGATGCCGCGCTGGGGATACGACCAGGAATCGTTCCCGTGTTTGTTTGATTCGCCATACGATTCTGTTTTGAAAACCCCGTTCTTGTCGAAAAATTCAAGGCCGGTTTGAGGTGAGATCTGGGTGCCATTCATCAATGTCTGGATCTGGTCACCGAAAATAGAGACCACGGGGACGGTATGGCTGACGTTGATAAAATAAGTATTGCTCTCAACAAAACTTGCAGGGATAGAAGGCGTGCTGCTGAATGCTTTCGCGCGAAGCACGGTGGTGGCAGCGATGTTTACGGGTGAAGTATATTGCGTGGAAGAAGTGGTAGGCGTACTCCCGTCAGTGGTGTAATAAATAGTGATGTTGGGATCGGGTGAAGAAATGGTAACGGTTTGAGCGCTGGAATAAAAACCGGCTGCCACGCTCATGCTCGGTTTGGTAGCATAATTTTGCATCGCCCCCGAATTATTTGCACCGGGTGTGGGATTGGTGAATACGCCCCATGTTGTATTCCCATTTGTAGTCCTGCCGCGCGAATGGTTTTTTTGAGCCGGACGAAGTGTGAGTGAGTCGAGGATTATTCCACCCGGATCGGCCAGCACGATCATCTTTGGCTTGGTTTGCAATAAACTGAAATTAGTGTGGTAATTGGGACCGGTACTGATATTCCTTCCGGAAGCCCAGACGAGCAGGAGCCCGTTTGGGGCAATACTGCCGGATGTAAAGGTCCATTTAGTGGGATTGGTAGCTTTATCACTCAGGTGATAACCGGCCAGGTTCACAGCGGATGTACCGGCATTGTACAACTCGATCCAGTCTTCGTAATTCCCGAAATTGTCAGCAGTGTTACTGATGTTGGAGGCCGACCACTCGTTGATCACGAGCTGCGCATTGGTTGTGCCCGTTCCGACCAGCAAAAGGACAAGAATTCCCGACAAAAAGAAACGGCAGAAAGGTTTTTTTTGCATGAGGGGTTTTTAATGATGTTATACTTTTTGGGGAAGCAACCAAAGATAATAAAATATCGACAGGTGGTCAAGAAAAGGATATAAAACCCTGGGCATATTTTCCACAAAACGAGAAGCGTCATTTCCCAATGTAGGATGCCCCGTTTCTCAATTCATAATAATGACCCGATTTTGATTTTATCACCCCCAGGTTTAGCCCGTTCTTTGCACCGTCAAATCCATCCCCGTTTTTGATCCTCTTAGGTTACATATCGGCCATTTTCATTGGTATATCTCTTGGATTGATAGGTGGGGGCGGCTCCATACTCACCATCCCGGTACTGGTTTACCTTTTCCATTTTCAGCCGCAGCCTGCCACTTCGTATTCTCTTTTCATCGTTTGCATTTCTTCTTTTATTGGAAGCCTCTCCTACCTGAGAAATAATTTTGTTTGTTATAAGTCCATTGTTGTTTTCGGGCTGCCATCTCTCATTTCAGTTTATATCACGCGCAAATTCATTTTCCCGCATATCCCGTCCAGCATTCATTTTTCCAATGGATTCGAGATCAGCAAAGAGGTGCTTATCATGGTGCTTTTCGCGCTGGTGATGATCGCTGCTTCACTGAGTATGATCCGCAAATCGAGGGTGATACGCCCGGATGATTACGTGAGTTCCGAACCTTACCGCTACCTGTTCACCATTTTTGGTGGGATAGGAGTGGGATTCCTATCCGGGCTTTTGGGCACAGGCGGAGGCTTCCTTATCATCCCCGCGCTCATCATCTTCGCACGTCTCGGTATGAAGGTGGCCATCGGGACTTCCCTCGTGATCATCACCACCAACACCGCCATAGGTTTTCTCAGCGATCTGCATAACGAGCCGGGGATCAATTGGATTTTCCTTTGCGCGTTCACCGCGCTTTCGGTAGCCGGAATTTTATCAGGGATCTATATCTCCCGTCACGTAGCGGGTTACAAACTCAAAACTGCTTTCGGCTGGTTCATTCTTGTGATAGGCACTTTCGTGATCGCACAGAGTATTTTTTCCGGGTATTAGGCTGCGTGCTTAATCGTATCTTTACATATTAATTGAAGAGGAAAAGTGGAAAAGGGATCAAAATTCAAACACATGATCATCGAACAACTGTACACCAATTGCCTTGCCGAAGCGGCTTATTATATTGAGTCGGAGGGTGAAGCTGCCATCATAGATCCCATTCGGGAAACTGCTCCGTACCTTAAAAAGATCAAAGAACGCGGAGTGAAACTCAAATACGTTTTCGAAACGCATTTTCATGCCGATTTTGTTTCGGGCCACATCGACCTTGCCCGCGAGACCAGTGCGCAGATCGTGTATGGCCCCATGGCGGGCACAAAATATAAAGTGCACAATGCGAAAGACGGAGAGAGCTTCAAATTAGGTAAGTTGAAGATAAAGGTGCTGCATACCCCCGGCCATACTCCCGAATCAAGCTGTTACCTGTTGTTCGATGAGAAAGGAAAGGAACATTGCATTTTCACCGGTGATACTTTGTTCGTTGGTGATGTAGGCAGGCCCGATCTCCTGGATGGCACTATGAGCAAGGAAGAGCTGGCGGGCATGCTGTATGATTCCCTGAATGAGAAATTGAAAAAATTGCCGGACGATGTGATCCTGTACCCCGCGCACGGCCCCGGCTCCGCCTGCGGAAAAAACATTGGCAAGGAGACCTGGAGTACCATCGGCCAGCAAAAGAAAACGAATTACGCGCTGCAGGATATGCCGAAGAAGAAGTTCGTGCAGATGGTGACTGACGGACTCAGCGCTCCTCCCCAGTATTTTTTCAAAGATGCTTTGATCAACAAGAATGGTTACGAAGATATCTCTGAAGTGATGAAGCGTAACATGAAAGCGCTCACGGCAGAAGAAGTGAAAAAGGAAATTGC
>DATDFI010000554.1:0-10606 GCA_036522695.1 Bacteroidia bacterium
ACCGACTTCACTTCCCCGCTGAATAATTTTTTATCCGGTGTTATGATCTCTAAAAACATTTTACGAATTACGAATTTGTACCGATTACGAAAATTACTTGGACTCAGCCAGCATCTTCTTGCCTTTTTCTATCGCCTCTTCAATTGTTCCCACAAGGTTGAAAGCCGCTTCGGGGTATTCATCCACCTGGCCATCCATGATCATGTTGAATCCTTTGATGGTATCTTCGATGGAAACGAACACACCTTTCAAACCGGTGAATTGTTCCGCTACGTGGAAAGGCTGCGACAGGAAACGTTGTACGCGTCTCGCACGGGCCACCACCAGTTTATCTTCTTCCGAAAGTTCATCCATACCGAGGATCGCGATAATGTCCTGGAGTTCTTTGTAACGCTGGAGAATATTCTTCACACGCTGTGCAGTGTTATAATGCGCATCGCCCAACACCGCAGCCGAAAGGATCCTCGAGGTAGAATCGAGCGGGTCCACCGCTGGATAAATTCCCAACTCCGCGATCTTACGGCTCAATACGGTAGTAGCATCGAGGTGGGCAAAAGTTGTTGCAGGGGCCGGGTCGGTAAGGTCATCCGCAGGAACGTAAACCGCCTGCACCGATGTGATGGATCCACGCTTCGTAGAAGTGATCCGCTCCTGCATCGCACCCATCTCGGTAGCCAGTGTAGGCTGGTAACCCACGGCCGAAGGCATACGACCAAGAAGTGCCGACACCTCAGATCCCGCCTGTGTAAAACGGAAAATATTATCGATAAAGAAAAGAATATCACGTCCACCCGATTTCTCATCCCCGTCACGGAAATATTCCGCCATGGTAAGACCCGAAAGGGCCACACGCGCACGCGCACCGGGAGGTTCGTTCATCTGCCCGAACACCAATGTAGCCTGCGATTTCGCCAATTCATTTTTATCCACTTTGGAAAGGTCCCATCCCCCACTTTCCATGGAGTGCTTGAAACCTTCACCATATTTGATAACGCCCGATTCGATCATCTCACGCAGCAGGTCATTCCCCTCGCGCGTACGCTCACCCACACCCGCAAACACCGATAAGCCGGCATAACCCTTCGCGATGTTATTGATGAGCTCCATGATCAACACCGTTTTTCCAACACCCGCACCACCGAACAAACCGATCTTACCACCCTTTGCATAGGGCTCGAGCAGGTCGATCACCTTGATGCCGGTGAACAGCACCTCGGTAGCCGTTGAAAGCTGGTCGTATTTGGGAGGCTCGCGGTGAATGGCATAACCGCCTTTATTGTCAACCGCACCAATACCATCAATGGCTTCGCCTACCACGTTAAAGAGGCGGCCTTTCACCTGGTCACCGGTAGGCATAACGATGGGACCACCCAATGAAAGCACTTCCATGCCGCGGCTGAGTCCGTCAGTGGAATCCATCGCTATGGTGCGAACGGTATCCTCACCCACGTGCTGCTGGCACTCGAGTATCACTTTTTGTCCATTGGACTTGGTCACTTGAAGAGCGTCAAGGATATTGGGAAGTTTGGATTCACCAAGGCTGAAGCTCACATCGATCACAGGGCCGATAACCTGTACGATCCTACCTTTTTGCGTTGACATATTGGTATTTGTTTTGTTTCGTTTTGATACCCGGCCGCCATTGGCTTCCCGGACTTAATTTACGGGTGCGAAAGTAGCATTAATTTGAGCACCAAAACCCGCCATGTTGATAAATTATATTTTGCTAATTTCGCTGGAACTCGCCACCCGGTTTTGATGGCTTCAAAAGCCCCGTTTGGCGGGTTTTTTACTTGAAAAGGAGCGTTTTTGAAAGTCTGCAACGATATTAACAATCTCGGTAAAGTACCCAATCCCGTGGTCACCACGGGCACTTTCGATGGGGTGCACCTCGGCCACCAGCGTATCATCAAACGCATTCGCGAGATCGCTAAGAAGGAAAAGGGCGAAACGGTGCTTGTCACCTTCTATCCGCACCCGCGCATGGTGCTTTTCCCGGATGATAACGAACTGCGCCTGCTGAATACCCAGGAAGAAAAAACCGCCCTCCTGGAAAAGTTCGGTATCGATAACCTGGTCATCATTCCCTTCACTAAACAATTTTCGAGGCTGAGTTCCGTTGAATTTGTGCGTGATATCATCGTTAACCGTATAGGAACAAAAAAACTCGTGATCGGTTACAACCATCATTTCGGGCGCAACCGTGAAGGAAGCTTTGAGCACCTGAAAGAATACGGCCCCATGTACGGTTTCACAGTGGAAGAGATCCCCGCAATTGATGTGGACCAGGTGGAAGTGAGCTCCACCAAAATAAGAAAGGCACTGGGCGAAGGAGATATCCGCACTGCCAATACCTACCTGGGTTATGAATATATGCTGCACGGTACAGTGGTGCACGGCAAAAAACTTGGCAGGGAAATTGGCTATCCCACCGCGAACATCAGCGTGGATGATAAATATAAGCTCGTGCCGGCCGATGGCATTTACGCAGTGAGCGTGGAAGTACGGGGCAAAACGCATAAGGGCATGATGAGCATCGGCATGAATCCAACTGTTAACGGAAAAGGTCGGACCATTGAAGTGAACATTCTCGATTTTAATGAGGAGATATACGGAGAGAGGATAGGGATCGGCTTCCGCGACTGGATAAGGGAGGAAAAAAAGTTCAGCGACCTGGAAGAATTAAAAGTTCAGTTAGGCAGGGACCGGGAGGCAACGTTACAAAGGTTTTAACGACTTATCATTAGCACTACGAAACCGCAATAACGGTTCACGAGTACATTTAAAATTCCAGCAACGAACGAGCAATTACGAAAAACGAATTACGAATGGGTGGACGAGAAAAAGTGACGGGTAGTTTTATAGGCCTTGTGCTGCTATTGTTGTTTGCGTTAAAAAGCAATGCGCAGCTGCTCGACTCGGCCGCATTGTCGCAGGAGCCGGTGTTCGATAACTTGCAGGAAGCATTAAAAGACCCCGACAAAGTGTACAGGCTTCATCTTATAAAGATGAAACTCACACACATTCCCCCGGAGGTTTATCAATTTAAGAACCTGCAGGAACTCGACCTGAGCAAAAACCGTATCAAAGAATTACCGGACAGTATTGCCCTGCTCACCAATCTTCAGATCTTGAGCTTCTCAAAGAACGAACTGGAAATTTTACCGGCCGCCATCGGCAAACTCGTTAACCTGCGCAAACTGGTAGTGAATCAAAACAGCCTCACCGCACTCCCTCCCGCGCTGGGAGACCTGGAAAACCTGCGCGTGCTCGATCTCTGGAGCAATGATATTTCCTTCTGGCCCGACCAGCTGGCCAACCTCAAAAAATTACGGCACATGGATGTTCGCTCCATCCTTATCCCTGATGATGAAATTAAAAAACTGCAGGAATTATTGCCGAATACTGAGATCAATTTTGATCCGAGCTGCCATTGCAGCGGAGGGTAGGAAAAAAGTTAAAGTCATTCGTGGCAGTGCCCAACATTTTTAGCCTTTAACTTTTAAGTTTCTCATTTCTCAAATGGATTAATGCTCATTAACAACATTAATCTATATACGTGTAAACTTCCCTTCGCACAACCTTTTGCCCCCGCGAAGTGAGCGTTTTGATCCTTCTCCCGTTCGCATCGTAAAAATATTCGGTGGTCTCCGGGGGCTTGTTCGACCATTCATATTTCTGTTTCCATATTTTTCCGTCCTTCCATATGAATTTGGCACCACCGAAAAACCCTTTTGAATTGTAATCGCTCGAGCCACCCAGGTTGCCAACGCTGTCGTACACGCATTCGTACCCGCTTTGATTTTGCAGGTTCTCCACCTTCAGCAGCTTTCCCGAATTATTATAAGAGTATGCCGATTTGAATTTCTGCGGCTTCAACTGCCTGGTAAAATCCTTGAATTTCGATTGAGCTGTTTTTATTTTTCCTTCCTTATCGTATTTATAAGAGTGCGTCCACTGTTCCAAGGGCTCATTGGCGGCATCGTATTTCACGGATTTGATCACGCTTCCCTTAGGATCGAAATACAGTATCTCGGTGGAGTGCGTGGAATCGGCCTGGTTATAGCTGGTGCTCTCTATACGCACCTTTTTGGAGCCTTTGCATTCGAGTTGCGGGATTTGCGCGAAGGCGGGCGTGCAAAGCACAAATATGAACGCGAACATGCGGTTCTTCATAGGCAGAAATGATTTTGAAAAGTTTCCAAACCTACACGTTTGAAACAAAAAAACAAATTCAGGCAAATATGCTCTTAGCATGGCGGTGAGCAGTTCTTCACATTTCAATTACCTTCGCAGCAAGATGCTTTTCCACCTCCAATTCCCCATCACTCCCCTGCCGGAAAAATTCGATCATCAAAATAAAATAGTGATGACCGGGAGCTGTTTTGCAGAAGAGATAGGCTGCCTGATGGAACGGTACAAGTTTCCTGTGCAGCTCAACCCGAACGGCATCCTTTACGATCCCCAGAGTATTTCCGAAGCGGTTTCCTCGTGGCTGGTGCCGAAAGCCTATTCAGAAAAAGATCTCTTCTTTTATAACGATACCTGGAACAGCTTAAAACATCATGGCCGCTTTTCCCACCCTGATAAAAGCGCCTGCCTCGGTCGCATCAATGCTTCCCGGGAAAAAGCCCATACTCAACTCAAAAATGCCAAATGGCTGGTGATCACTTTCGGCTCGGCCTGGATGTACCGTCACAAGGCAAGCAACAGCATTGCCGCCAATTGTCACAAACTTCCCGCCAGGGATTTTGATAAAGAGCTGGCAGATGAAGCGGGGCTGGAAAAAACTTACACAGATCTTTTCGAAAAACTAAGAACATTCAATCCCTCGCTCAATATCCTGCTCACCGTTTCGCCCGTGCGCTATGTGCGCGATGGGGTGGTGGAAAATAATTTAAGCAAAGCGGTACTTATAAAACTCGTACACTCCCTCGTTAACGCCAAAAATGTTTTTTATTTCCCGGCTTACGAACTGGTGACCGATGACCTGCGCGATTACCGCTTTTTCAAAGAGGACCTTGTGCATCCCAATGAACCCGCCATAAATTACGTTTGGGAAAAATTCACTGCTTTTGCCTTTGATGAGCACACCATGCAACTGCATGAAAAAGTGAAGGAGGTCGTTGCAGCTGCACACCATCGCACCCTTCATCCCGGCACAACGGCCCATCGCATATTCGCAGAAAAAATGCTGGACAAATGCCGTGAGCTTTCTGTTCAATTCCCCTTTCTCGATCTCGAAAAAGAAAAAATACATTTCGGCAATGAAGCAGGAAGATGATCAGCTGGATTTGATACCGAGCTCCTTCAGTTTTTCGAAGATGGAGGTCATGGATCCAACCGGGTCGGCCGATTTCCACACCGTACTGTAAAAAGCCATCCCGTAAAACCCGATCTCGGCCACCTTTTCTATTTTACCGGTGTCCATGCCTCCGCGTGCAATTACTTTGTGCGGGGTTTTTTCAATGGCCGCTTTCAGGCTGAACTCATTAAAGCCGGATTGGAATTTGCCGCTAAGGCTGTCGAAAATAGGACTGAGAAATACATAGGAGAAACTGTTCTCCTCCTCGTAAAGGTTGGCCAGCTTGCGAAAGGAGGTGGACACCACGATCTGTTTTCCCTTCATGCGGATGCGCTGCATGATGAACCACTGCCTGAATTTTCTTTTTTTATGAATGCGGGTAAGGTGGATCCCTTTGAGGTTGTATTTGATGGCCAGCTTATGATGCGAATGGATCACGATGCGGCTATGAAAGTGAGACGGAATAGCATCGATCCAGGCCGAAAGCTCGCGCGTGGTGAATTTGGGTTTGCGCAGGTGAAAAGTGTCAACTCCCAGCTCGAACAACTTCGTTACCATTTCAGGTTCGTTCTCCCTTTTGTCGGATGAGGATATCAGGATGATCTTCATACTATAGCGGAATGGATGGCTTTTGCGATGGATGAAATGAGGGAAGGGTCCTTTTCAGCGGCATTGCCCACCACCACCACATCGGCCCCGGCCGCACAGGCCTTGCGCGCATCCGCTGCCGAACGAATGCCACCGCCCACCATCACCGGCAGGGAGATATTTTTTTTCACAGCCTTTATCATCTCCGAGCTCACCGGAATTTTTGCGCCACTGCCCGCCTCAAGGTAAATAAGCTTTAAACCGAGCATCTCACCGGCCATGGCCGTAGCCAATGCTATATCGGACTTGCCGGAAGGAATGGGAAGGGTATGACTCATGTAAGCGGCAGAAGAAACGGTCCCACCATCGATGAGCATATACCCGGCCGGAATTATCTCAAGATCGCTGTGCTTTAAAACGGGAGCGGCCAGCACATGGTTCCCGATCAACATGTCGGGATTACGGCCTGAAATGAGTGAAAGAAAAAGTATTCCATCCGCATGTTTACTCACCTGCATACTGTTGCCGGGAAAGATCAACACCGGTATCCTGCTTTTTTTCTTGAGCGAAACGATACAGGATTCAAAATTGCCATTGGTAATGAGGCTGCCCCCCACCAGGAAAATATCCGTGCCTGCCTTTTCGGCAACACGAATGATTGAAGGATCGAATTTGTCGGGATCGATCAGGAGCGCGAAAAGCTTTTTCTTTCTTTCTCCCGAAGAAGTGATATACTTTAAAATTCCGCCTCGCATTTGGATGGCGCAAGTTAAGCAGAAAATTTGTCCTGAAGTCCGGAAAGGCGGGAGGAACTATTGATAAACAACGTACGACAGCATGTGCTCACCGCTCCGCTCATAAAAAAGTTCATACGTTTCATTTCTTCCCCCTATACTTATATTTCCCCTCACCATTCCGCTTCCTTTGTAAACAAAAGGCTCCACAAAAAGATGCTCCCTGAAAAGCAATTCCTTTTTTCCATACAGTTTGTAGAGCGATTCTTTCACACACCAATGCACATACAGTTGTTCGATACGATGCGCTTCGCCAAGGTTTCCCAATTCTTCATCGCTCATGAATTTTGCTGCGATGTGTTCCACTTTGGATTTGATCCGTTCAATATCGATCCCCGTCTCATACTCTTCCTGCAGGATCACCGCCACTTTATCGTATGAATGCGAGATGGAAATTTTGAGCGGGGAATTCAGCAGCGATGGTTTATTATGCTCATCGTATACAATGTGCAATGAGTCATCACCGTACATATCTGCCAGCAGCATGCGTACGGCCGCCCATTGCGCCCGCTTTTGGGGAACAGCAAGACGCGTAAATCTTTCGTGATCCTGCGGGGGCAGTGAGGCCCGGGAAAAATACTCCTCCTCACCACCTTCCAAAGTCCAAATGCCTACCAGTCCGCCTTTACCCGATTTTTTTTTAACAAGACATGCCACAGTGTTAGTCGCTTATTATCAGTAACTTGCAAGAGTGATTGTGTAAATTCTGATCTCGTGTAACCTGCATGGGTTCCATTGTTGATTTTAAAAGTACACAAAAAAGAACGATATTTACCCACCTGTTCACCCTCACAAACACTCGCTTTATGAACCACATCTCATTCGGTAAAACGCTTTTTATTTCAGCCCTGTTCATCACATACGCAGGCAAAATAATGGCGCAGGATCTTTTTCCCATTGAAGACAAAGGGAAATACGGTTTTATCGATAAAACCGGGAAAGTTGTGATCAACCCTCAATTTGATTTTGCCCAGAATTTTTCGGAGGATATGGCGGTGGTGAAAGTGGGGGGCAATTCGGGCTTTATTGACAAGAGCGGCAAAACTGTTGTTCCCACCCAGTATGATAAGGTCACCGATTTTGCTGATGGCCTGGCGGGAGTGAAAAAAGGGACCAAGTGGATGTTCATCGACAAGACCGGGAAAACCATTTTTGAAGTGAAGTGCGATTATGCCTACAAATTTTCAGGCGGGTTTGCGCGTGTGCAGGTGGGTGCTAAAATGGGATACGTTGACAAAACCGGCACCCTTGCCATAAAACCTGATTTTGATGCAGCCTATGATTTTGTGGAAGGAATGGCGCGCGTGGCGAAAGGGAACAAATGGGGCTTCATCGACAAGACCGGCAAAGTAGTTATCGATTATAAATATGACGAGTGCTTTGATTTCTCCGAGGGCCTGGCCAATTGCAGGATGGGTAATGAAACCACCGGCAAATGGGGATACGTTGACAAGACCGGGAAAACCGTGATCGATTTCCAGTTCGATCGTGCGTGGACCTTTTCAGACGGGCTTGCGCTTATTCGGGTGGGCGATTACAAATCAGGCAAGTTCGGGTATATCGATAAGAGCGGGAAAACCGTGATCAATCCGATCTATTCGGGTGCAGAAATGTTCAAGGATGGACTGGCCTGTGTATCTACCTCTCCTCTTGTTGGCGGTGTATTGAAGGACCCCAAGTGGCAGTACATTGACAAGACCGGCAAGATCGTGATCTCGAAAGGCTTTTCATACAAGTCCAATTTCAATAAGGGCCTGGCGAAAGTGGCCGGTGCCGATCTGAAAGCCGGTTATACTTTCGGGTACATCGACAAGACCGGAAAATTCATTTGGCCTTAATCACCCTTTTGGTTTTTGAAGCAGATGGTCCTTCGCAGCAGCGAGGGACTTTTTGTTTTTGCCTCCTCAAGCCTATTGCGTACCTTTGTGCCCGCTAAAAACTTAAGAACAATATCATGTCAACAGCAACTATCGACAAGAAGAATGTAAAGAAAGATCCCCCAGCGTATGAAAAATACAAGGTGAAAGACATTTCACTGGCAGAGTGGGGACGCAAGGAAATTATGCTGGCCGAGGCCGAAATGCCCGGCCTTATGGCGCTGCGCGCTGAATACGGCAAACAAAAACCGCTGAAGGGCGCGCGCATTGCAGGCTGCCTGCACATGACCATTCAAACAGCCGTGCTTATTGAAACATTGAAAGAGCTGGGCGCTGAAGTGACCTGGAGCTCCTGCAACATTTTTTCCACGCAGGACCACGCTGCTGCTGCCATTGCTGCTGCCGGCATTCCCGTGTACGCATGGAAAGGCATGAACGCGGAAGAATTCGATTGGTGTATTGAGCAAACGCTTTTCTTCGGGGAGAAACGTGAGCCGCTGAATATGATCCTGGATGATGGTGGCGACCTCACCAACATGGTGCTGGACCAGTACCCCCACCTTGTGGCCGGCATCAAAGGTTTGTCGGAAGAAACAACTACCGGTGTTCACCGCCTTTACGAGCGCATGGTGAAAGGCACTTTACCCCTTCCCGCCATCAATGTGAACGACTCCGTTACCAAATCAAAATTCGATAACAAGTATGGCTGCCGCGAATCATTGGTGGATGCTATACGCAGGGCGACCGACCTGATGCTGGCCGGTAAAGTTGCGGTGGTGGCGGGTTTTGGTGATGTTGGAAAAGGTTCTGCCGAATCACTCAAAGATTCCAAAGTACGAACCATCGTTACCGAGATCGATCCCATTTGCGCGCTGCAGGCCGCTATGGAGGGTTATGAAGTGAAAAAAATGCTGGATGCGGTGAAGGAAGCCGACATCATTGTTACGGCAACAGGCAACTGCAACATCATTGGTGAAAAACATTTCCGCGCGATGAAGCACAATGCCGTGGTGTGTAACATCGGCCACTTCGATAACGAGATCGATATGGCGTGGCTGAATAAGAATTACGGGAAAACAAAAGTGGAGATCAAGCCGCAGGTGGATAAATACACCATCGATGGAAAAGACATCATTGTGCTGGCTGAGGGCCGCCTGGTGAACCTGGGCTGCGCGATGGGTCACCCTTCATTCGTGATGAGTAACTCCTTCACCAACCAAACCCTGGCGCAATTGGAACTGTGGACCAACTCGAAAAATTACGAGAACAAAGTATACACCCTTCCCAAGCATTTGGATGAGAAAGTGGCTCGCCTGCACCTGGCAAAGATCGGTGTGGAGATCGATACACTTACTGATGAGCAGGCCACATATATTGGCGTGGAGAAGAACGGCCCCTTTAAGCCGGATTATTACCGTTATTAAAAGTACCAGGTACTACGTACCATGACAAAGAGCCCTTCGGGATCGAGGGGCTCTTTTATTTCCTTTGATGTGATCTTTATGGCGTGTGCCGTCCTTCGGCAGGCTCAGGACGGCACCGGGCTTTTCGCTTCAATCTTTTTGTGGCGCCTTTTCATCCTGGGCTTGTCGAAGGATCTATCGCCACAAAAAGGATTTCCGCTACAATCCCTCACGCAAAAAAAAAGCCGGAAGAAAAATTCTCCCGGCTTTTGAATTTTTAAAACTGTCAAACTTATTGCGTCACAATGAGCTTGCCCGCTCCTATCAAAGCCCCATCGCTCAGTACTTCCATAAAGTACATGCCTGCGCCCATGTCCTCCCGCGTTACGGTGAACCTGTCGCTGTTGTGGATCACCATCGTGCGCACCTGGTTGCCGATCACATCAAAGATCTTCACCTCGGCAGAACCGGTAAATCCTGTAAGCTCAACAGTGGTTTCACTGCTGAAAGGATTGGGATAAACCGACAAGCCGTGCATGCCCGATGAAGGATCGAACACGCCATTGCCGAACGCAACGCTGATGGTATCGCAAGTGGAACAACCGTTCGCATCGGTTATACAAACCGTGTACGTGCCCG
>DATDFI010000555.1:0-4529 GCA_036522695.1 Bacteroidia bacterium
ATCTCGTTGATGTTGTCTTCCAGCTTCCATTTTTCACCGCTGGGGCCGTGACCATAGGCGGGAGGGTCGAGGATGATACCGTTGTATTTATTCCCGCGTTTCTGTTCGCGTTTCACGAATTTCAAGGCATCCTCCACCACCCAACGTATATCGGTGAGCGATGAAAGCTCCATATTCTCTCGCGCCCAGGTCACTACCTGGCGGATAGAATCCACGTGTGTTACATCCGCACCTGCCGCCTTTGCAGCCAGGGATGCGCCACCCGTGTAAGCAAAGAGGTTCAAAAATTTAGGACGTTCAACATTTAATTTTTTAATTGAGCTGAAAATATATTCCCAGTTAACAGCCTGCTCGGGGAAAATCCCCACGTGTTTAAAGGAAGTGAGCGCAAGGCGGAAATTCAAATGGTTGCTTGCCGCTTGCTGCTGCCCGGCCCCTTGTGATCCGATCTCATATTTAATGTTCCAACGATCGGGTGATTGTTTGAGTTTTTTCCATTCGCCTGAAGAGCTGGATCGCGGAATGAATTTTACATGCGCACGTTTTTCCCATTCCTGGGATGAAAGCTTTTTATCCCACACGGCCTGCGGCTCGGGCCTGATGGTTATATATTGCCCGAAGCGTTCGAGTTTTTCGAAAGCTCCACAGTCAATGAGTTCGTAATCGCGGAAAGAAGCAGGGGTAAGCAAGAGCATGGACAAATGTACGATTGTTCGTTGTGTGCAGGAATGAGCGGGATGATAAAAATGATGTCCGATTCCTCATCATGTGTAAATATAGTGAACAGCGAAAGAGGATTTTTTGCTATTCTTGCCCGTAAATGCGGGATAAAATTCTTGATCGCGAGATCGGTTCAAAAGGCAGTAACGGTTCAGCATTGGCCGCGCTCATCTCCGTATTTTTCTTTTGGGGATTCTTAGCGGCTTCCAACGGGATCTTCATTCCCTTCTGCAAAACGCATTTTCATCTCTCGCAGTTCCAATCGCAGCTGATCGACAGCGCTTTTTACGGAGCTTACTTTATCGGCTCATTGGTGCTGTATCTTATTTCCATGGCCATCAACCGCGATATCATCAATCGTCTCGGTTATAAACGCACCATCATTTACGGCCTGCTCATCTCCGTGATAGGTGCGCTTACCATGATCCCCGCAGTGAATTCGGGCTCCTTCGGATTTATTCTCGGTGCGTTCTTCATCATCGCACTCGGGTTCTCCCTGCAGCAAACTTCTGCCAACCCGCTTGTGCTCAACCTGGGGGATGTGGCCCGCGGATCGGCCCGCCTCAATTTTGCCGGCAGTGTGAATTCACTGGGCACCACGCTCGGGCCAATCCTGGTCAGCCTCGTCCTCTTCGGGAAAATGATCGCTACCGATGCGGATAAACAAGCGGCATCTATCAATTCAATTAATACGTTATATGTTATTCTCGCCATTGCATTCGGTATAGCGGTGCTTATCATGCTTGTGTCGCGTATTCCCAAACTCAATATTGAAGAGGAAGATAAGGAGATGAAAGTATTGCGTGCACCGATGAATTTTATCCTAGGAATTCTGGCAGTACTAATATTGATCTTTTGTTTTTTCTTGTATAACACAGGGTACGCGATAGGTTTTAATGGCGAGGACCACTCTCAATTCTATTTTCTAACAGGCTTCCCGGTTTTCTTATTGATAGCTTTTTTTATTTTACTTTATCAAAAGAGAAGGATAAAAGCGAAAAATAATTTCGCGGCTGAGGTATATCCCCAGGTGACCTATGGGATGATCGCCATTTTTGTTTACGTTGGCGTTGAAGTGACCATACAGAGTAACATGGGAACATTGTTGAAGCACCCGGACTTCGGTGGCCTGGATGATTCGCAGATCGCGCCTTTTATTTCATTGTATTGGGGAAGTTTGATGATCGGCCGCTGGACGGGCGCTATTGCCACATTTAAAATGAGCAAAACTGCCAATACCATTCTCACATTGATCGTTCCCTTTCTTGCGCTCTCACTGGTATTATTCATGAATCACCTGAGTGGAGCGAACGTGGAGCAATTTTATTTGTATCCCGTGTGCGTGGCATTGTTGGTAGCTGCATTTTTTATGGGCCGCCAAAAACCGGCCCTTACCTTATTGTTGTTCGGAAGCCTTGGCATGATCGCCATGCTGGTTGGATTACTCACAGTTGGAAAAGTAAGTGTGTATGCCTTTTTATGCGGGGGATTATTTTGCTCCATCATGTGGCCCTGCATTTTCTCACTCGCCATTGCAGGAATAGGAAAATACACCGGGCAGGCATCGGCATTTTTGATCATGATGATACTCGGTGGTGCATTCATTCCTCCCATGCAGGGTTTGATCGCTGATAAGCTGGACATTCACACCTCCTATATTGTCCCCGTCTTCTGTTTTGGGTTCCTCGCATTTTATGCCTGGAAAGTGGGACGCATTTTGAAAAAGCAGGGAATTGATTACGATGCTAACATAGAAGCCGCACACTGATGAAAGTTGCAGCAGGCATTGATATAGGAGGGACCAATACGGTTTTCGGCCTTGTGAACAGCGAGGGGAAGATCCTTTGCAAGGACTCTCTACCCACCGAAAGTTTCCAGCTTCCCGAAGATCTTGCTGCAGTGGTTTCGGAACACTTGAAAAAATTATTGAGCGGTTGTAAAGCCGAACTCGCAGGCATCGGCATGGGCGCACCGAGCGCGAATTATTTTTCGGGATGTATCGAATTCGCACCTAACCTGAGGTGGAAAGGGATCATCCCCATCGCAAAACTTTTTGAAGAGCGCATGAACACGCGCATGATCCTTACCAACGATGCCAATGCGGCCGCTTTGGGCGAAATGCTTTTCGGGGGAGCAAAAGGGATGAGGGATTTTATTTTCATCACGCTCGGCACGGGCCTTGGCAGCGGTATAGTGGTGAGCGGTGAGCTTGTTTACGGTCACGATGGCATGGCAGGCGAGATCGGCCACGTGATTGTGGAAAAGGACGGAAGACAGTGCGGTTGCGGAAGAAAGGGTTGCCTGGAAACGTATTGCTCCGCTACCGGGATAAAAAGAACATATGCAGACCTGCTGATGAGCCGGCATGAAAAGGCATCCTTCGCCAATCGCGTGGCGGATGCAAAATATATTTACGATAAAGCGATGGCGGGTGAGGAAGCCGCAAAAGAAGCGTTCCGCTATACGGGAGAGGTTCTTGGTCTCGCGCTTGCGAACAGCGTTACGTACACGAGCCCAGAAGCCATTTTTCTTTTTGGCGGACTGGCGCAATCGGGAGAGCTGATCTTTAAGCCTACCCTAGAAAGTTTCAAAAAGAATTTACTGAATATCTACCGGAAGGACATAAAGATCCTTCCTTCTTTATTAAAGGAAAATGACGCAGCTATTCTCGGTGCATCATCATTGATCTGGAAAACGGAGAAAGTTTGAGCGATGAAGAACGATTATCATCTTTCAAAAGTCATAAATGGCTTATCGGGCATCATTGTGTTTTTACTCGTTCTGATTTTTATCTTGGTAATCTGGCTTTTATGTGATCATAGATCTGAATTTCCTCACTTGATCGACTGGCAATGAGTGAACAAAACAAAAACGAAAAGGACCTGGCTGAAGTGATACGTAAACTCACTTCCGTTATCGTATTGCTTCTTTTTGTGATCGTGGGCTTGCTTATCGTTCTTGTTCACGGTGTGCCCGATCTCACCGGCAAAGCTCCGTATCGCGAGGTGACGGTTGTTAAACCTAAAGAAAAAAACCCGCTTACAATTGAAGGAATATGGAAAGCGCCCGACACTTCCACCATTCCGCATAACGAACTGGGAAGCCTTATCCGTTATGGCCGCGATCTTGTGGCAAACACGGCTTATTACCTCGGACCCAAGGGAACAGTCGGCCATTACAGCAGCGGCATGAATTGCCAGAATTGCCATCTCGATGCCGGCACACGCCCATTCGCGTATAACTACAGTGCGGTAACAGCACTATATCCGAAATTCATGGTGCGCACGGGGCGGACCACTACCATTTTCAGGCGGGTGAACGATTGTTTCGAGCGCAGCCTGAATGGACATGCGCTCGATACAAATATGAAGGAGATGCAGGCGATCAAGGCTTATATCGTGTGGCTGGATCAGAATTCAAAGAAGGGCGAGAAGCCCAAAGGCTACGGTTATCTCACACTCGCATTCATGGATCGTCCGGCTGATACCGCAAAAGGAAGAATAGTGTTCACGGATAAATGCATTTCCTGTCACGGGAAGGACGGAATGGGAATGATGAAGAGTGATGGAATGGTGTACCAGTATCCCCCGCTCTGGGGTGATCACAGCTACAACAAGGGCGCCAGCTTTTTCTGGCTCACGCGCTTTGCGGGATTTGTGAAAGCCAATATGCCATTCGGGCAGGCTACATATGATAATCCTGTTCTCACCGATGAAGAAGCCTGGGATGTGGCCGCTTATGTTGATTCGCGTGAGCGAACGATGATCGACCTTCATGCCGACTGGAAAAATCTTTCGGACAAGCCTTTC
>DATDFI010000556.1:0-4411 GCA_036522695.1 Bacteroidia bacterium
AGGGATCAGTATAGGATATACCCGGAGGAAGGGGAGATGCCCGTGCGAGGACGGAGGGTAGAGGTATGATGAGTGGGAGAGAATGCAGGGACGAAATGGTTGCGTTTGAACTTCACAATTTCGAAAACAACCCCCGTTTTATTTTTTCGAAAAGATTTTCCCTTTTGATGTAATGAGGGATGAAGCGTGAAAAATTGTCGGTGATGAGTGACCTGCTTTCGCGGATACCGATGCCGGCCGCCTGCCCGCCTATGATCCAGGAGCCGATCACGGGATAATTCCCTTCGAACTCCGGGAGCTTGCAAAGCGCCTGGTAAATAAAACCTTCTTCTCCGTATTCTCCTCCCGTTTGTGCAATAGTGGTATTGTTCTCCACTAAACTTACGTTCGCGCCTTCCCTCGAGAAAAGCGGTTTGGAAATAAAATCATTCATGGTCCGGGCCGAATCGAAATAACACCCCAGCAGGTTAGGATGGCCCGGGAACAACTCCCACAATACCGGGAGAATGGCTTTGTTGCTTAACAGCATTTTCCAGGGCGGTTCCATCCACAGGGTGTCGGTCCTTAAAATATTTGCTCCAAATTCTTCACCCATCAGCCACTCCCAGGGATATAGTTTGAAGATGTTGCGGATCCTTTTCTCTTCGAGGTCGGTGAAGTGTGTCCCGTTCCAGCCAATGTCGTGGACCGAGATCATTTTGGTTTCAATTCCTGCCTGCATTGCGCAATCCTGCAAATAAGAAGTGTTGATGAGATCCTCAGGGAACTCATCCAGGCATGAGAAATAAAGTGCGTTGCCCTTGAGATGCGGTTTTACCTGCAGCCACCAGTGCACTAATTTTTCGTGGATGGAATTGAACTGGTCGGACCTCTCATTGTAGTCCTTCAGCCAGAACCACTGCACCACTCCTCCTTCAAAAAGAGAGGTGGGCGTATCGGCATTGAACTCCAGCATCTTCGGGTCCTTGTTGATGTCCCCGTCCCAGGAAAGATCGAAACGCCCGTAAATGCTCGGGGATTCTTCCTTCCAGCTTTTCTCGAGCAAGGGAACGAATTCTTCGGGGATGTAAAAGCGGTCGTATAGTTTATTATCGATCACATGCTGCACAGCCTCCAGGCATAATTCGTACAACTCATTCGTTGCGTCTTCCAGCTTTTGGATCTGCGCATACGAAAATTCATAACATGCGCTCTCATCCCAGTACGTTGCATTATCGAGGGTATGATAATGAAACCCCAGCGCCTCCACCTTTTTTTTCCAGTCGGGACGGGGAGTGATGGCGATGCGTTTCATGCGATCAGGATGAAGTGCTGAAGGAACCGGAATGACCGAAACCTCCTCGCGTGGAAGTGGTATGCGTTCCCCCGCCCAGGCTGTGATTGCCGAAATTATTTCCCCGGGTTGAAGTAGTGTGTGTGCTGGTCACTGTGTGATGATTCCCATCGCCACCCCCATTATTGGGACCGGTACGGCCATTGCTCGTCCATGAACGATGATGATGGACCACGTTAGGATCGTTATTGTTCACGTAATGCACATTGCCGCGATGATGATGGTAGTGATGAGGCTCAGTTCCCCAGGGACCATTCCAGTAGCTGTGATAATAACCGTAATTGTACCCGTAATAGTAGCTGTTGGGATACCAGTAATAGTTGTAAGGCCAGCCCCAGCCCCAATACCCTCTTACGTAAACATGAACACAGGGATCATAATAGATCCCGTCATCTTCCGAATAATAGCGGGTGCTGTCGTAATAAGTTTGAGGAACGGAAGTGATGTTCTTTGTGGAATCCTGGCTTTGAGTATTGTTGTTGCGCCTGTAATAATAAACATCATCATCATCGCGCACCTGCTGCGTGGTTTTGCAGCTTTGAATGGCCAGGCCTGAAACGAGCGAAAGAAAAATAGTAGATGTTTTCTTCATGCGGGGCTTTTTAGCGGGATACCGGCCATGCCGCCAATATTATGCCATTGAAAGAAGGGGCCTGTTTTTTAACAAATTTTGGGAATTCGGGTTTCTAATAATTGCAGTATCGTTTTGCGTACTCCCCGGCCTCTTTATTTCCCAATTGAATTGCTTTATGGAAAAACGAACAGGCTTTTTGCTCATCCACTAAAGCATAATAAAGTATTCCAAGGTAAACCATTGCTTTATCATGAGACGGGTGCAGTTGAATGGTCCGTTCAAACTCCTTGATAGCAGCTTCGTAATTCTTTGCTTTAAAATATAATATTCCTATTTGATAAGAGGCTTCATAATAGGTGGAATCAAGGGAAAGGGCAGCGCGAAGGGTATTCACTACAGGTCCGTAATTCCCCCCACCCGAAGCGTCAATGCTGTCCAGCATTGACATCGATCTTTTGAACAATTGATCGGCATTCAAACGATTTTGCGCATTTACGCAGGAGAAAAGAAAAAGTGTAAGAAACAAAAATGCCGCTCGCATGTATTCTAAGATAGACCATCTTTCTCAACAAACCTAATTCGTAAATTCGCTTGGTTATCAAGTGAAAAATGGATAAAAAGCACTACAATATTACGGTCACCGGCAAGGTGCAGGGAGTTTATTATCGTCAAAGCACAAAGGAAAAGGCGAAGGAGCTGGGCTTATACGGTTTTGTGCGCAACGAGACGAATGGTGACGTTTATATGGAGGCGGAAGGAGTTGTTGAAAAGCTGGAGGAGTTGGTTCAATGGTGCTGGCGCGGGCCTTCCCGGGCGGAGGTGAAGGAAGTAAGAGTGCGCGTGGGGGACTTTAAAAATTTCAGAGAATTTTTGATCGACAGGAAGTGAGCAGGATCTTTTTAGCCGTGCCTTTGAGTGATGCGGTCCGCGGTGAGGTGCTGAAGGTAAAAGCTGCGAATGCAGGGGTGCCCAGGCTGGTGTGGATGCGCGAGCACAACCTGCACCTTACGGTTTACTTCATCGGCCAGGTGCCGCGCGATAATGTGCAGCTCATTTTTGAGCGTGTAAAGCCCGTGATCGCAGCACAGGCTTCCTTCGATCTCCTGTTCAGGGATATTTGCCTGGCCCCGCCCGCTTCTGAAAACAGGCGCGCAAAATTTCGAATGATATGGGCGCGCTTTCACCGGCATGAAGATTTTCGGTCGCTCGCACATGCCCTGCATGATTCCATCAAAGATCTCTTAGCCGGCAACCCCTTTCATTTTGAAGATCCCTTGCCGCACATCACGCTTGCACGCTTTAACAGCACTTTTAAAACGGAACAACTCAGCTTGCCATCGATCGCACTTAAAGAAATGAGGATCGATGAAGTGGAACTGTGGGAATCGGTCCCGGCTGAAGGAGGAGTTAAATATGTGAGCGTTGACAAAGTGAAGCTGTCGGGATAAATGCGTAGACTTGCTTTTAGTTTATTGCCTTAAGTTATGAAGTACAAACGCATGCCCATAGAAGCGGAATCGCCCGAGCAACTCGGTTACGATACGCTGGATTGCAACCTGGCTGAAAGTTCGGTGCACGACCTGACGTTCGGGGAACTGGGGCTCGACCTGCGAAAAGTTTCATTGTCTTATGGGGACCATCTCGGTAAGCCGGAGCTTCGGGAGCTTATCGCCTCCGCGCATAAGGGCCTGCGCGCGGGTGATGTGCTGCTTACCCAGGGCGCTGCTTCCGCACTTTTCATTGTTGCCACTTCCCTGCTTTCAAAAAAGGACCGTCTTGCAGTGATGTTCCCGAATTACGCCACCAACATCGAAACCCCGGGAGCCATTGGCTGCACGATCGACCGGGTCGAATTGAAATTCGAGGATGATTTTAAGCTCGACATTCCTTCCCTCGAAAAGAAAATAAAAAAGAATACCCGTTACATCAGTATCACTTACCCCCATAACCCAACAGGTGTGACGATCGGCAAAAAGGAATTGCTGGAGCTCATTCGCATCGCTGAAAAGAAAAATATTTTTCTCCTGGTGGATGAGACGTACCGTGAACTCAACCGCGCGGAAGAAGTTCCATTGGCTGCTTCGCTCTCCAACAATGCCATAAGCATTTCATCCTTGTCAAAAGCCTACGGTTTGCCGGGCATCCGCATGGGCTGGCTCATTACAAAAAATAAATCCCTGCAGGAATTATTTCTCGCGGCAAAAGAACAGATCTTCGTTTGCAACTCTGTGGCCGATGAAGAGATCGCTTACGGTTTCCTGTTAAAGAAGGAGAAATTCGCAAAAAAGATCAATGAAAGAGTATTGCAGAATTTTGCTGTGGTGGACAAATGGATGGGCTCCTCAAAATACCTGGAGTGGGTAAGGCCCGGGGGCGGGGTGGTTTGCTTCCCGCGCATGAGACATCCTGCAACGATCAACATAGCCGAATTCTATTCGCTCCTCAATAAAAAGTACAAAACGCTGGTGGGACCGGGCCACTGGTTCGGCATGCCGCGCAGCTAT
>DATDFI010000557.1:0-5967 GCA_036522695.1 Bacteroidia bacterium
ACATTCTTCAGCGCTTCGATCACCGCTTCTTTTGTTATTGGCATTGTGTTATTATTAAATTACCAGGAAATATTTACGAACTATGAATGAATACGAAACCCTGAATTTCAGGGTTCACGAGTACAATTTAAATCTTAAAAAGAACGAGCTAATTTACGAATTTTAACGGATAGAACGAGGTGAATTTAATGCTCGGAAAGAAGAGCTTTATCTGGTTATATTTGAGCTCAACCCAGCTGAAATTGCGATACGCCCTTTCATTTATTATTTTGATCTGTTCGGTTACCACAGCCCGCCCGCAAAACATCAGCATGGGTTTTTACCTCAACCCCGATTATTCCGTTTTTTCCATTTCTCCTGCCCCGCAAACTCCGCGTGTGTTCAGCAAAAAAACATTCGGCTTGGGCATTGGCCTGCTCGCACGTTATGACGTGAATGACAAATTTTCCCTTTTCACCGGGCTTGGGCGTTTTTCCAGGGGAATACATTTTATTGCCGAGGAAGGTGCAAATGTGAGCGAGGACTTCAAGCTATTCTTCCCTTCATTTGAAATACCTGTTGGCCTTTCGTACCGGTTCCATCTTGCGGGCAAGACCTGGCTGAAGTTAACGGGCGCGGCAGTGCCCGACCTTTTGCGCATGAAAGACAGCGAGCTTAACACGGGCATCAATGATTCGACCGTGGTGCAAAAATTATATTTCCACGATGGCCTTTCTTTACTTGTATCTGGTGGAGTGCAATTCGAATTCGAGCAATCGAATGGAGGAAGGTATTTTATCGGCTGTGCGCTTTATAAATCCCTGAAGACCGTTATGGAAACAGATGTTTCTATTTATCCCTATTCTTCCGATCCCAGGTCAAACCATTATACCTATGACGGAAGTTTCATCTCCTTCGAGTTCGGGTATTTTTTTCCTGTGAAAAAGAAAAAGGAGGAACCGGAAGAGGAAAATTAAAATTCTTGGAGAAGGGCTTCCATCCTTTCCCTGATCTCCTTATTGCACAAATTACCGATGCTGCCTTTGTGCGTATGATCAACTTCTAAAGACGATTTAAAGACCCCAAGCTCGATTTCCTTTCCCACTTTTTTATATGCTTCGCGGAACGGAGTGCCTTTCATCACCTCTTCGTTCACGGCTTCCACGCTGAAAAGATATTTGTACTTATCATCATCAACAGCATTCTCCTTCACCTCTATATGCTGAAGCATGAAAGCGGTCATCTGCAAGCAATCGCCCAGTTCATTGAATGCAGGAAAGATGATCTCCTTGGTAAGCTGCATGTCGCGGTGATAGCCGGAAGGAAGATTATTTGTCAGAAGCGTTAATTCATTCGGCAAAGCCTGCAGGCGATTACATTTGGCGCGGATCAACTCGAACACATCGGGATTCTTTTTATGCGGCATGATGCTGCTGCCCGTAGTGAGCGCATCAGGAAATGAAACAAAACCGAGATCGGTATTCATGTACATGCACACATCATAAGCGAGCCTGGAAAGTGTGGCGGCAACTGTTGCCAGCGCCATGGCCGCGATCTTTTCCGTTTTCCCTCTCGTCATTTGTGCGTACACCACGTTGTAATTCATCCCGCTAAAGCCAAGCTGACTTGTGGTCATCTCGCGATCCAAAGGAAAAGATGAGCCGTATCCCGCACCGGAGCCAAGGGGATTCTTGTCGGCAACCTTGTAAGCGGCCAGCATTACTTCCAAATCATCCGCCAGGCTTTCAGCGTAAGCACCAAACCATAAGCCAAAAGAAGAAGGCATGGCCACCTGGAAATGAGTGTAGCCGGGCAATAATTTTTCTTTATGCGCTTCGCTTAAGTTTTGCAAAACATTGAACAGGTTAAAAACCTGCTCTACTATTTGCTTCAATTCATGACGAACCAATAATTTAATATCGAGCAGCACCTGGTCGTTACGCGAGCGCCCGCTATGAATTTTCTTTCCGGCCTCTCCAATTCTTTCCGTAAGTAATAATTCCACCTGCGAATGCACATCTTCCACTCCCTCCTCTATCTTGAATTTCCCGGCTTTAATTTCCTCAAGAATATTCCTTAACTCCTTATGAATAAGGGTCAATTCATTTTCTGTAAGCAAACCTATTGACGCGAGCATCTGCGTATGCGCGACAGAACCCTGCACATCAAATTCAGCCAGCAGCAGGTCCAGCTCTTTGTCCTTGCCAACCGTGAATTTCTCAATGAGCTTACTTTGCTCAGAGCTGATCGCGTTTTCTTTTTGCCAGAGTTTCATACCTTATAAATGTCATTCAGAGCAAGCGCTGCGCAGCGAGGAATCTGCTGAAGGCTTGCAATTGGTTAGTTTATTCGATCACTTTTATTTCTACATCAGTAAGCGCAGCGCAGCGAGGAATCTGCACCAGGCCTGCTTTAGTTTATTATTACACCTTTTTCTTATACATTATTATCGCTTGCGCATGCGACCTTGCTTAACATCTTAATGTGCAGCTCCACCGCTTCTTCAATTTCTTTCACATAAATAAATTCATCGGCACTGTGCGAGCGCGATGAATCACCCGGGCCGAGTTTGAGTGCCGGGAAAGGCATCAGCGCTTTATCAGAGCTCGTGGGTGAGCCGAAGATCCCGCGACCCAATGACACACCCGCTTTCACTATGGGATGATCTTTTGAAATAGCGGTCGACTTCAATCTGCCCGAGCGCGGTTTTACCTCGCAGGAAACATTTTTACGGATCTCTTCCAGCACTTCATCATTCGAATACATCTCGGTTGTCCTCACGTCAACAGTGAACTCACATTTATCCGGGATAACGTTGTGCTGCGCCCCGGAATGAATAATGGTCACCGTCATTTTTACAGGCCCAAGCGTTTCCGAGATCTTCGCAAAGGAATAGGTCCTGAACCATTCGATGTCCTTAAGCGCTTTATAAATTGCATTATCACCGTCAGCCCTCGCTGCATGCCCCGATCTTCCGAGCACCGTACAATCGAGCACGATCAATCCTTTCTCCGTGATCCCGAGTTCCATTCCTGTGGGTTCACCCACCACCGCAAAATCTATCTTTCCCAGGTCAGGAAGAATGCTTTCCACACCGTGCGCGCCCGAGATCTCCTCTTCGCCCACAGGTGCAACAATGAAATTATATTCCAGGCCCTGCTTATCATAAAAATAAAGGAAGGCTGCAATGAGCGAGACCAATGGACCGCCTGCATCGTTGCTTCCAAGCCCAAATAATTTTCCATCAACGATCTCCGCCTTAAAAGGATCGCGCGTGTAGCCCGATGCAGGTTTCACGGTGTCGTGGTGAGAGCAAAGTAAAATAGTAGGCAGCGAAGGATCGAAATGCTTATTCTTCGCCCACACATTATTGAATTTCCTTTCCGTTGCAATTCCTCTCTCCCGAAAAAACTTTTCCAGCACATCACCGGTCCCCCCCTCCTCCTTGCTAATTGAAGGAATGGAAATCAACCGCATGAGTAGCTCAACCGCTTCTTTTTTCAAAACAGGAAGCTCATCGTTCATTGACCTTATCTTATCCTTTGCAGTTTGCATCTCTTTTACGCCAGGAGTTCCGTCCCCGCTTTTTCATTCTCATTTATCATCTTTGAAATATCATCGGCATGGCCGATCACTACAGAACTCACGCCCTTTCGGATAGCTTCGAATGAATTATCGAGCTTGGGGATCATCCCTTTAGAAACAGCGCCTTGTTCCACCAGCTTTTTGTATTCGGCTTTGGTCATCGTTTCGATCAGGGAATCCTCATCGTCTACATTTTTTAAGACGCCCTTTTTCTCGAAACAATAGTTCAATTGCACCTCATATTTCTTCGAAAGCGCGACAGCTAAAGCCGAAGCGATGGTATCGGCATTGGTATTCAGCAATTGTCCATTTTTATCGTGTGTGATCGGGCAAAATACAGGTGTTATCCCTTCCTCCAGTAATTTTCCTACCGCATCGCCATTCACATTTTCAATATCACCCACAAAACCGAAATCGATCCCGGGGTGCACACGCTTGTTTGCTTTGATCACGTTCATATCTGCACCTGATAGCCCGAGTGCATTCACACCTTCTGCCTGCAACAGCGCTACGATCTGCTTGTTCACCAGCCCCGCATACACCATAGCAGCTATTTTCAAGGTCTCCGCATCGGTGATCCTGCGCCCGTTCACCATCGCCTGCGGGATACCGAGCTTATCCGCAAGTTCTGTCGCAATTTTCCCGCCTCCATGCACGAGTATCTTCTGGCCGGGTGATTGAGCGAACTGGCGGATGAATTTCTCCAACGCATCCGCATCATCGATCACATTACCACCGATCTTAATGATGAACAGCTTCTTCATTGATCTTTTCACCCTCTTTAACAAAATTGAAATTACTTTCAAGCATATTCTTCAGCACCACCTGCGCTGCAAACAAGCGGTTGTTCGCCTGTTGCAGCGTGAGTGAATTTTCTCCGTCCAATACTTCATCGGGGAGTTCCACATTCCTGCGCACCGGCAAACAATGCATGACCTTCGCATCATTGGTGATCTTCAGCTTTTCGTTAGTGAGCATCCAGCTTGCGTCCGTACTTATTTTACCATAATCATTATAAGACGACCAGTTTTTCACGTAAACAAAATCCGCGTTTTTTAAAGCTTTTTCCTGCTCGTAAATGATCTTTGCGCCCTTTGTGTAATCTTCCTTCAATTCAAATCCTTTCGGATGCGTGATCACAAATTCCACATCCGCGTGGTTCATCCATTCTGCAAACGAATTGGCCACCGCCTGCGGCAAAGGCTTGATATGCGGGGCCCAGGTAAGCACCACCTTCGGTTTGGAAGGCGATCTCCAGTTCTCCCTTATGGTGATGATATCCGCAAAACTTTGCAAAGGATGCAAGGTCCCGCTCTCGAGACTCACCACCGGGATTTTACAATATTTCATGAAACGGATCAGTACTTTCTCCGAGTAATCGCTCTCCCGGTCTTTCAATGCAGGAAAACAACGTATGCCGATGATATCGCAATATTGTCCCATCACGGCAGCCGCATCTTTCACATGCTCCACCGTGGCTCCATTCATGATGGCGCCATCTTCGAGCTCGAGCGCCCAGCTGTCCTTATCCACGTTCATCACCATCACGTTCATGCCGAGGTTGAGTGCTGCGCGCTGCGTGCTCATGCGTGTGCGCAGGCTGGGATTCATGAAGATGAGACCGAGTGTTTTATTCTTTCCGAGCGTGGAGAATTGCAGGGGGTCTTTTTTGAGTGCGATGGCTTCCTGCACCAGCAGTTCCACATCCTTTACATCGTTTACAGTGGTGAAATGTTTCATGTGCACAGTTTTAATTGTTGAACTACGATTGAACTGACTTCACGTTGACTTCCGTCATTACTTTATTGAAGGCCTCGAGAAAAATATCTGCTTCCGCATTGGTAATGTTGAGCGCGGGCAGGATGCGCAGCGTATTTTTTTGCGATGCCGATCCCGTGAAGATCCTATGCTTATTCAAAAGTTCGGTGCGGACAGGCGCGCCTGGGCCTTCGAGTTCTATTCCTATCATCAGGCCGAGACCTCTTACTTCTTTCACTCCCTCGATCTCCTTTGCTTTTTGAATGATGTAATTACCAACTTTGCCGGCATTCTCAACAAGATTTTCCTTTTTGATCACATCGAGCACTGCAATACCCGCAGCGCAAGCCAGGTAATTTCCACCGAAAGTGGTCCCCAGCATCCCGTGTTTGGCTTTGAACTCGGGAGAGATCAGCACTCCGCCCACCGGGAAACCATTTCCCATTCCCTTTGCCACGGTAATAAGACCCGGTTTTACCCCTGCATGCTGGTGAGCAAAGAATTCTCCGGAGCGCCCGTATCCCGATTGGACCTCATCAAGGATAAGAACGATCCCGTTCTTTTTGCAAAGCGTCTCTGCTTTTTTCAAAAACGAAGCGTCAGGCACATTCACTCCACCCACGCCTTGTATCCCTTCAATGATCC
>DATDFI010000558.1:0-6352 GCA_036522695.1 Bacteroidia bacterium
TATCTTTTGACGCGAACGCAGCACCGTGAATTCCATCCTTACCTGTCGAAGAGCCTACAATAAAAACAGGATTTCCCTTTCCGAGCGAAATGGCCGAAACTGTTTCACCGTTCTTTACAATTCCCGCGCTCATGGCATTCACCAGCGGGTTCACGTTATAACACTCATCAAAAAAAACTTCACCGCCTACTGTGGGAATGCCAAAAGCGTTCCCATAATCGCCAATACCTTTTACCACGCCTTTTATGAGCCATTTTGTTTTATCGAGTTTCAGGTCGCCAAAGCGAAGTGAATTCAATTGCGCGATGGGGCGTGCGCCCATGGTAAAAATATCGCGGTTGATGCCGCCCACTCCTGTTGCGGCACCCTGGTAAGGTTCAAGCGCGCTGGGGTGATTGTGCGATTCTATTTTGAATGCGCATCCCAATCCATCGCCAATATCAACAAGACCTGCATTTTCCTCACCCGCTTTAGCCAGCATGTGCGGACCATCCTTGGGCAAAGTTTTAAGCCATACGATGGAATTTTTGTAAGAACAATGCTCGCTCCACATCACGCTGTAAACGCTCAGTTCCGTAAAATTCGGAACGCGTCCCAGTATCTGTTTTATCTTTTCAAACTCTTCGGGTAAAAGGCCGAGTTTTTTCGCGGTCTCTACATCGGTCAGTTGCTCTTTTTCCTTGATGTTCATAGGCAGATTTTAGAGATGTGAAAGTAACAATTAAGCAGGGTAAACGGCACCCCTGTTTATCAACAGGCTTGTTGAATCTTTAAGTGATAGGAAAAGAGAAGGTTACAGCAGAAGCAGGGACAGCGATCTCATACGGCCGGCTGGGCTTTGATCTGCGCTCTTTTATGATAGAGGAAATAAGAGGTGAATAAGATGCCGATGAACACGAACATAAAAAGTCCTTCGGGCTTAAAGCCGTTGGTCGCAAATCCTGAGTAAGCAGCGCCAATCAGGTCGAAAGCCAAGCCAGCGTAGGCCCATTCCTTGATGCGCGGGAAGCCCGGGATAAGAATGGCTATGGCACCAAGCATTTTGGCAACCCCGATGAACCGGATAAAATAAACAGGATATCCAAGGGCGGTAATGAACTTCACTGCATCGGGCACCATCATCATGTCGGGGATAGCGGTAAAAAGCATGAATGCACCGAATAAGCCGGTAACGATCCAGTACGCGATATTTATTTTTTTCATAGTGAAAGATTAAAAGATATCCTACGAATTACGAAAAGCGAATTACGAATTGCTGCATGAAATACGCCTTTGTGCAGTAAGATAAAGCTACTTCCATTCGTAATTCGAAAATTCGTAGTGCTAAAAGCTTTCAGCGTACTTCTTAAAATTATTGAGTATGGCCTGCCAGCCGTTGCGCTGCATCTCCACGGGATTCTGGTTCTCCGCTTCAAAAGTTTCGGTGATCTCGGTGCCGCTACCCTTTGCTTTAAAGTGGATGGTCACTTTACGTCCGTCAGCTATCATGTATTCGATAAGCTCGTTCTCCTTCAGCTCGGTGTAGGTCCCTTCAAAATCAAAGCCCATGCTGCCGTCCTTCGCTTCCATGCGGCTTTTTAATTTGCCGCACACTTTAAGGTCGTTGCTGGCTGTGGGCGTATGCCATTCGGGCACCGCGAAGTTCCATTTCACAATATGTTCGGGGCCGTTCCACAATTGCCAGGCGCGGGCCGGGCTCACGTTAACGGTGGCTTGCACGGTGATGTTTGCTTTTTCCATGGGGTATGATCCAATAAGGGCTACAAAGATGAAATATAAATATGAAAAGCAAAACCCTTATTTTTTCACTACATTAGTTCTTCCGTTCACACCGAATGAAAAGAACTTTACTCCTTCTCCCTTTTATTTTCACACAAGCCCTCGCACTAGGCCCATGGACCCAAAAATGTTCCATGCCCGGCCTGGGCCGGCACCTTGCCTGCTCCATGGTGATAGGCGGCCGTGCTTACATTGGCGGTGGCTGGGATGGAGTAAATACCTATAATGATTTTTGGGAGTACGATCCCGGCACCAATTCCTGGACACAAAAGGCCAACACCCCCGCTTTGATGTGGAACGTACCCTGCTTCGGCATTGATACAGCAGGGTATTTTTGTTATCCCGGCAATACCTGGATGTTTTGTCCCAATGGAAATACATGGACCAATGTAAATCCTGCCGCACCTCCCTCCACTTACCTGGAAGAATGCAAATGGGTGATCAACGGAAAAGGTTATGTGCGCAACCAAACCAATATTTTCGAATTCAACCCGCAAAATTTCCAATGGACAAATGTGTACACCCTTCCCAGCAGCAATTTTGCACCCGACATCGGCTTTGCCATCGGCAATAAGGCGTACATGATGGATAACTCCTACCAGAAATTCTGGGAATACGATCCAACAGCAGTTACGCTTACACAAAAGGCGGTTTGTCCGCTAAATAACACCATGGGCATTGGTTTTGGTCTGAATGGAAAAGGCTATTGCGGGCTGGGTTTTACCATCACGCAGGTGGGTTCCATAAAAGATATGGCGGAATATGATCCTGCAACCGATAGCTGGAGGCGGATCGATGACCTTGAAGGGCAGGACCGCAGGAAGGCCACTTCATTCGTGATCGGCAACCGGGGTTATATCACCTGTGGGAGTTGCGGCATAAACCTGAATGACCTTTGGGAGTTCGATAATTCGAAAGTGACGGATGTAAATGAGCAGGAAAAAAACACAGAGGTAAATGTTTTTCCGAATCCATCTGTGGATGGGAAATTTTATTTCAGCACGAACACAAATAATATTTCTTCGATCGTTCTTTTCGATGCGCAGGGGAAAAAAGTGCTCGCGCAAAAATTCGGCAGCAATTGCTCGATAGACCTTAGCGATGCAGGTGATGGGATCTATTTTGCAGAACTGCTGGATAGATCAGGTGAGATCAAAGGCCGAAAAAAGTTGATCCTTTCAAAGTGATTTTGCGTGCGCTAACGAATCACTTCGTTGTCCCTCCCGGGAATTTCCCGTATACCTCGTCTACAGGCTCCCATAATTCGACCCCGTTCCCTTCGCAATCCAAAATGTGCACGAACTTGCCGTAATCGTAAGCTGCTATCGTGTCCGTAACGGTCACCCCATCCTTTTTTAAATTCTCCACCAGCTTTTCGAGGTTGTCCACGCGGTAATTGATCATGAAATCTTTAGTGGACGGAAGAAAATATTTTGAGGTCTCCGGAAAGGGTGACCACTGTGTGAATCCCTTTTTGGTGGAGTCGGTGGCTTGTTTCCATTCAAAGGTGGAACCGTATTGTGTGACAACAAGACCGAGATGATCGTGGTACCAGGCCCTTACTTTTTTCGGGTCCTTGCACTTGAAAAAGATACCTCCAACCCCGTGCACGCGACCCGGCTTGTCTTCAAAATGCTTTGTGGTGAAAGAATTAAAAGCGTAGCCGAACGCAAAAGCAGCGGCCAGCGCGCAGGTGATGAGAATATTTCGTTTCATGTTCATCGGGATTTAGGAATACCAATGTAAGGAGAAAAATAAAGTTAAAGGTTATCGGTTATTCGGTCCACACCAATAACATTCGGAGGAAAAGGTTGAAGGCCGGGATCAAAACCGGTACGGGCCCTCACGGATGCCCCTTAACTTTTAATACCGAGGCATCCCCTTGGGACGAATAACTATCTTTGACCGTCATGGGCATTTTCTTAGCCATCCTATATACTTTAGTTCTTATTTTCCTCATTTACCGGCTGAGTTTCTTTCATGTGGAAGGGATCTCCAGCGCGGTATTGGCGCTGCTGTTTTGCATCAAGATACTTTTCGGGATCGCGCTGTGGTGGATCTACACTTATTATTATACCGATCGCAGCACGGCCGACATCTACAAATATTTTGACGACAGTAAAGTAATGTACGATGCATTGTGGAAACATCCCGCGGATTACCTGCGCATGCTTTTCGCCATTGGTAACGACAGTCCATATTTCGACCGGGAATATTATTCGCACATGAATTACTGGTACCGGGAATTCGAGAACAATATTTACAACGACAGCCACACCATCATCCGCTTCAATGCATTCATCCGCCTCTTTTCATTCGGGCATTATTTTGTTCATGCGCTCGTGATCTGTTTCCTTTCCTTTGCCGGTCTCACAGGCATTTATAAAACTTTTGTTCCTTACCTGCGTAACAAAAAAAACCTCCTTGCACCCGCTGTTTTCCTTTTGCCATCCGTATTGCTTTGGAGCTCGGGTGTACTCAAGGAAGGATTTTTGCTTTTCGGAATGGGAATGCTGCTGTATCATTTCCATTGCATCATCACCGGGAACTTTAAACTCAAAAGTTTATTATGGGTCATGTTTGCCACGGTCATTTTACTCTTTACCAAATTTTATGTGCTGGCCTGTCTCGCGCCCGGCCTGCTGGCCTGGGGCTGGAGCGCAAAGAACAATGGGAAAAGAGCCGCGCTCAAATTTTTCGCAACAGGGTTTATCCTTATCCTTACCGCCCTGAACATTCAATTCATTTTTCCCTCGTATAACGTGCTGCAGGCGCTTGCGCGAAGGCAAAGTGATTTTGTAGCGCTGGCTAAAGGTGGCATTTACCTTACGGGAAGGGGCAGCGACACGATCTATGTCCGCCCTGCCGACAAAGAAAAGCTGGAATGGACCAGGCCGAATGCGGAATGCAGGATAAAAACGGGCACGCAGGTTTATACCTGGAAAAAACGCACACTCGTGGATTCTTTTTTTATCACCGCTAACGATACGGAGAAGTTTTTCCTTTTCAAACAGTACGACCCGGCCGGCAGCAGAATTTCCATTGAGCCATTACAGCCTAACACCTTAAGTTTTTTACGAAATTCCCCTCCCGCTTTTGTCAATACCCTGCTGCGGCCATTTCCCGGTGAATCCAGGAAGCCCATGATACTTTTTCCCATGCTCGAAAATGCGCTGGTGCTTGCGTTGTGTATCTTTTGCCTTGTATTCATTCATTTCAACAGTTTGAATGTTCCCGCATTTTTATTTTGCATTTTCTTTGTGACCGCACTGTATACGCTAACGGGCCTGACCACACCGGTGACCGGGGCCATTGTTCGTTACCGCGTACCTGCCATGCCATTCCTCCTCATTGCATTTTTATTGCTGGCCGATGGAGAGAAGATGCAAAGGAAATTCCCCTTTTTGAAAAGGATCTTATAGGGCCGCAGGGTTCCAGGCTGCCGTGCTCCTGCTTCAATCGATATTTTGCTACATTTATCGTTCTAAATTTCCCTTATGGCCTCCACCAGCATCTTTCGAAAAAAACCATTGCAATCCGTTCTTCAAAGCGGTGACCCATCGGCCGAAATGCACACACTTAACAAGGTGCTCACCGCCAAGGACCTCACCTTTTTCGGTATAGCGGCTATTATTGGAGCAGGAAGTTTTACGAGCATGGGTGAGGCTTGCTACAAGGGCGGTCCGGGCGTTGTGCTGCTGTTCCTCATTTGCGCGGTGGCTTGCGGGTTCACTGCATTGTGTTATGCCGAATTCGCTTCCCGCGTTCCCGTTTCCGGGAGTGCGTACACGTACGCCTACGTCTCCTTCGGTGAATTATTCGCCTGGATCATTGGCTGGGCCCTGTTGATGGAATATTCCATCGGGAATATTTACGTGGCGTTTTCCTGGAGCGGGTATTGCAATAGTTTGCTGCAGGCCTTCGGGATCCATATTCCCGATTGGCTGGCCATTAATTATAAAGAAGCGCATCGTGCGTTCGACAATCATGCTGCCGGCATCGGGTTAAATGCGTGGCAAAGCGCTCCGGAGATCGGTGGACTCAAAATAATCTTCGACCTGCCTGCCGTGCTGATCAATGCATTCATCACCTGGCTGGTTTACATCGGCACTCGCGAGTCGCGCAACGTGACCAATGCTATGGTGGTGATCAAGCTCGTCATCCTCGCCCTGGTGATCATCGTTGGAGCCTTTTACGTGAACATCGACAACTGGCATCCTTTTTTACCGAAGGGTTTTGGAGGCGTGATGGCCGGTGCATCGGCTGTATTTTTTACTTACATCGGGTTTGATGCTGTTTCAACCATGGCAGAGGAATGCAAGGATCCCCAGCGCGACCTTCCGCGCGGCATGATCTATTCCCTCGTGATCTGCACGGTGCTTTACATCATTCTTTCGCTGGTGATCATCGGCATGACCTCGTTCCAGAACCTGCACGTGACCGATCCGCTTGCCGAAGTTTTCAAGCTCAATTTGCAGGCAAGGCTCAAAGCCGATCCTCAACTGCTGCTCACCGCCACAAAAGTTTGTAAGTGGATGCTGTTCATCGTTTCGGTGGCTGCGGTGATCGCCAT
>DATDFI010000559.1:0-6731 GCA_036522695.1 Bacteroidia bacterium
GCTGAAGGAGCAAATCTCCATCCTTCCTGTGCGCTGGTGGTCACTGTCCAGTTCACATTATTCCTTCCGGCAGGAGTGTAGCCTACCGCACCATTAGGATCTTCGATGCCGAGCACCTTGGTTGCCGCACTTCCGGTCACTTCAGTGACCATTACATCAATGATGTTGGTGGATTCGTACAGAATGATCTCACCGGATACACCGGGAGGATTATTGAAATAAAAAGGAACGGTATTGTAACGGATCACAAATTTGCGGAAAGGTGCGGTCCCAACGGTGAAGGTATCGATAGAACTGCCCGGCTGCACATAAAGATCCGTCCAACAAAGCGCGATAAAGTTGTTGGGGGTATTGCTGTTGGGCACAGTTTGCGGAACAAAATTAGGATTGGGAAATCCGAAATCCACATAGCCGTTCGTTTCCACGTTTACGTCCGTGTATGTATTCCCGAAAAAATTAAAATTGAAAGGCAGAGGGACGTTCTGGTAGCCGTCATCATTACTGGTGAATGAATTCAGCGGGGCCGAACTCCCGGTAAGAGGGGCGTATGGAACAGAAGTTACGGTATAGCTGGTGGTGGGCGCATTGGTAACGGCCGAATTAAGGTTCACTGTACTTCCTGCACAAATGCTTGTAGGGGTAACCGCAGCCACCGAAGCGAGCGCACTGTTGTCAACATTGTACGGGCCAAAAGAATCGTTGGAGCTGTTGCCGTCACCTGAAATGGAAGTGGAAGCAGTAAAAGCATAAGTTCCGTTTGCACTCATGTTGTAGGTCGTGCTGATCACCACGTTTTGTGAAGCGCTAGGGGCAAGTGTGCCGGAGCTGATCACTACAGCCGGGAAGGTGGTGGGATTAGGGCCTGTAACACTGCAGTTCACTGTGAGTGGCGTTACTGAAAAATCGAGGTTGTTGGAACCATAATTCGTTACGGTAACGGTTACGGTCTGGTTGCCGGTTATACAACCGGGGTTGGCCGGGGGAGAAACGAAAGCCGAAACTCCCATATCGATAGGAGAAGGAAGAAGATCGGTCTTATACACGAAAGTTCCGGTATTGCCGGATGTGCTGCAGAAAAAGGTCGATATCAAAACACGATACGTTGCGCTAGAGGGACAATTCCAAACCAGGTAGGACTGCAAGCCGCAAAAGTCATCGTTATAACCACCGGCAAAATTGCCGCTGTTGTCGAGTATGGTGATCTGCGAATCGAAGAAGGCATTGCCACCATCGGCCGGGCAAAATGAAAAGTAATAGTTTCCTCCTGCAGTTGCATTGAACGTGTAATACTGTCCGTCACTGGTGAGCTGGGGCTGGTATACGAGGGTTGGCGTGATGTTCCCGTTCAACGTACCCCCGGAACACTGGGCCCAGGCAGAGCCGGAAAAAGTGAAAAGCGATAATGCGATAACGTATAGAAATTTTTTCATGTCGAGGATTTTTGGGAATTACTTAGGCTGGCTGGTCATCTGTTTATAACGGTCCGGGTGTTCCTGGATCCATTTTTCCTTTGCTGCTTTGTAATTGGCATCGTCTTTCTCCTTATTGCCGGTATCGATATATTGGGGAAAGCCGGGTTCGTTCACCAATTGCTTGGAGGTCCCTTTGGTCTCTTCTTTTTTATTTTTATCGGTATTCACATTCCCTTTGTTGTTGCCTGGATTGTTATTCTGGAGGTGTTCTTTTATCCAGGCATCTTTTTCAGCGCGGTTGTTAAAGACCGGGGTGTTGTTTTGCTGGGCCTTTCCTGTGAAAGACAGGAGAAGGAAGGTAAAAAGAAGAGGGGGGAATAAATATTTCATGCGCTTGGTTTTTTGTTCCTGATTGTTGAGGGTCACGAAATTATAACAAAAATTCCGGTGCGGGCGACAAAACTTTTCAGCAAATATTCACGTTTCGATGGATGGTAAAAAATAGTCGGCAGCAGGGGCTTTCACTCCCGAAAGCGGTCCAGCGCAGCCACCATTTCACCGAAAATGATGGAGCGTTCGGAATCATTCTCTTTTTGGGCGGCCGACAATTTATCCATGCTTTCTTCCAGCATTTTTTTATCGAAGGGGCCCTGCATGTCCTCTATCACCGTGAGCACTTCGATATCGATATCGAGATCGGAAATGAGCGCGAGCTTTACGAAAAAAGAAAGGTATTTGCTGAAATCGAGACCGGCTTCCCAGCAGGCCGCAGTGAGGATACGCATTTCATTTTTGTCCTTCGAAACGGCAATGGCCTTGAGCAAAAGTTCTTTTCCCGCTTCCGATTTCAATTCACGGAGAGCATCTTCTTTCAGCTGCTTGTTCTCTTTATTGGTGAGCAGGGAGAGCAGGTTGGCAATGGATTTTGAATCTGAAGATTTAGCACTCACTTCGGCAGCGCTTTCGCCACCCAGGGTAAGCGTAATGTAATTCCCCGATTGGCGAATGTTGAATTTTTCTTTTTTGTCGTTCTTCTTTGCCATTGCGGGAGCAAATTTACGATTTACGATTTACGGAGTACGATTTTGTCATAGCAAATTATTCCATCGGAAGCACCCGGCTGTTAGAAATGGAATATCTTCTCGGCAATGTTATTGCGCTGCACCAGGATGACGACACCCGCCACCGCGATGAGTGCACCCAACCATGCTTTCCTGCTTATTTTTTCGCGGTAAGCGAAGATGGAAATGGGGATCACGAAAATGGGTACAAGTGAAAAAATGGTTTGCGCAACGGAAGGATTGTTGTGCAACAGGTCGAGCGCATACATGGAACAGCTCACCCCGAACACCGGCCCGAAAAAAGTTCCGGCCAGCGCGTACCAATTCGCTTTGCCGGGGTTCTGTAAAACGGGTTTTGCAACCGATCTTATTTTCCCGGTGATGATGGTAAATAAAAAGATCACGCTTGTTGCGCTTACGATGCGCATCCAGGTGGCTTGCACTGCGGGAATGTGATAGGCAGACTCCACCGCAAAGCCTTTGTTGGCAAGAACCACGCCCACGCCCTGGCAAACCGCGCTGAGTACCCCGAAAATTATCCCCTTGGTTAGATCACCGTGTCCTTCATCTTTTACATTGGAGGTCTCGCTTCGGCTAAGGCTGAGCCAAATCATTCCGCCAATGGTAACGAGTATGCCGGTAATGCCAATGATATTGATGCGTTCCTTCACCAAAAAATATCCTGCGAAAAGTGTGGCGGCCGGTGCGAGGGTGGTGAGTACACTTCCCAATCGTGTTCCGAGAATGGCAAATGAACCGAACCCGAAGTAATCGCCCATAGCCAGGCCAACCACTCCCGATAAACCGAACCACATCCATTGTTCACTGAGTGGCGCGAGAAAAAGATCCTGGAAATTTCCGCTTAGGGCAACAATGGAAATGAGCGTGAGAAAAAAGCAGGCGAGCAACAAGCGAAAATGATTGAGCGAATTGGAACCCAGCCTGCGCGCGGCCAGCGTGAAAGGAAAGATTCCAATGCTCCAGGAGATCGTGGTACAGAAGGCTACAAGTTCACCTGCGTGTTCTTTCATTGGGAAAAGGCGATAAGCAAGCAGTAGGCAGTAAAAAAAGCAGGCGGTATACAGCAGGCGGTCATCGTATCAATTATAATTCCTGTTACCGAATATGGCGCTGCCGATGCGCACCATGTTGCTTCCTTCTTCTATGGCTATTTTATAATCCGAGGTCATGCCCATACTTAAGGTCTCGAGTCCCGGGTTTGAAGTCCCTTGTTGGGAGTTGCGAGTGCTGAGACGATCAAAAAAGATCTTGAGCGAACGGAATTCACTCCGCACCTGGTCCTGGTTATCGGTATTGGTCGCCATGCCCATGAGGCCCGTGATGCGTACATTTTTTAATTCACGTAATTCACCTAAAACAAGTAATTGTTCCGCTTCGGTAAAGTCGAGGCCGTATTTGGTTTCTTCTTTGGCGATATAAATTTGAAGAAGACAATCGATGATGCGGTTATTTTTTTTGGCCTGCTTGTTTATTTCTTTGAGCAATTTCAAACTATCCACCGAGTGAATGAGCTTTACAAATGGAGCGATGTATTTTACTTTATTGGTTTGCAGGTGACCGATGAGGTGCCACTCGATGTCTTTCGGCAGGTTATGGTACTTGTCCGCCATTTCCTGCACTTTATTCTCTCCGAAAATCTTGTGCCCGGCATTATACGCTTCCAGGACCACTTCAGAAGGATGTGTTTTGGTAACAGCCACAAGTGTGACGTTGGAAGGAAGCCCGGATTTTATCCTGTGAAGATCTTCTGCGACTGACATTGATTATTCCTCCAAACTATAGATCACCAAACCGCTTCTCATCTTGGGTTCCACCCAGGTGGTTTTGGGAGGCATGATGCTATTGGTGTCGGCAATGTGTTTGAGCTGCTCCATAGAAACCGGGTACAGGCCGAAAGCCACTTTGGATTTCCAGTTGTCCACCTGGTTCTTCAATTCCTCCATTCCCTTTATTCCTGAAACGAAACCTATGCGCTTGTCGGTCTTCAGATCATGAATGTTGAGGATGGGAGAGAGAATATGTTGCGTGAGAATGAAGGCATCGAGACTTCCCACCGGCTCTTTATCGTGGATGATGTTTTTTTTCGCAGTGAGTGAATACCATTTCCCCTCGAGATACATGCTGAAGTTATGCTTCTTCTTTGGCCTGTAAATTTCCGTTCCTTTTTCTTCCACTTCAAAATTCTCTTCCACCTTTTTGAGGAATTCTTTTTCTCCCAGGCCGTTCAGGTCCTTCACGATGCGATTGAAATCATAAATTTTCAATTGAGATTCGGGAAAAAAAACACCGAGGTAAAAATTCCAGGGCTCACGACCGGTGTAATCCGGATCTTTTTCCCTGCGCGATTTGCCAAGCAGGGCAGATGAGGCGGAGCGGTGATGTCCATCGGCAATATAAACGTTGGGGATCTTTTTGAAGCGCTCTTCAATGAGGGAAATCGCCACGGGGTCATTCACCACCCACAGGCTGTGGCGCACGCGATCGGTAGTGGAAAAATCATAATCGGGTCGCTTATCCGTTGTTTCTTCCACCTGCTTGTTGATCTTGCGGTCGTCAGGATAGCAAAAAAGAACGGGCTCCGCATTGAACTCGCACACTTCGAGGTATTCTTTCAATTTCTCTTCACGTTCGGTGAGTGTTTGCTCGTGGATCCTGATGGAGCCATTCAGGTAATCGTCAATTCCTGTGCACGCGATAATGCCGGTGAAGATATTTTCGCCTTTGTACTGGCGATAGATGTAATAACAAGGTGTTTCATCGTGCACAAAAATTCCTTCTTTATGAAAGGCTTCATACTTGGCGCGTATCTTCTTTAACCGTTCCGGTGAGCCGGGTTTTGTGCGCCTGCCATCACCAAAATCGGGGTTGATCACGTGCAAAAAAGTATAAGGGTTCCCGCGAAGTTTCTCGTGCAGGTCGGTTTTGGAGTAATTATCCACCGAGCGCGAGGCGACCAGGTGCGCGAGGTAGTGCGCGGGGCGTATGCCTTTGAAGGGGATTATCTGGGCCATTCAGTTTGGAGTCTCAAGTCTCTTGTCCCGGGTTTTCCGCTTAATATTATTTCAGGTTAGCGATTATCAACTCAGCCAGCTCAACGCCTATCCTCTCCTGGGCTTCTTCCGTGGCTGCACCGATGTGTGGCGTAAGGGAGATCTTAGGATGGGTGAGGATTTCTTTTTTTGGAGTGGGCTCGTTCTCGAAAACATCTAAACCGGCATGCGCCACTTTTCCTGAATTAAGTGCTGCAATAAGATCCGTTTCATCGATCACTCCACCGCGCGCGGCATTCACCAGCACCACGCCATCTTTCATCGTTGCTATTTCTTTTGCAGTGATCACCTTACCTCCCGGTACGTGAAGCGTGATAAAGTCGGACTGTTTCAGCAACTCTTCCATCGCAATGGTCCTGATCGCGACCTTTATTTTATCCGCCCCGTGAATTTCGAGTTCAACCATTGCTTCTTTCAAAAAAGGATCGGAGGCCACCACTTTCATTCCGCAGCCCAGCGCGATCTTCGCCACCGACTGGCCAATGCGGCCGAAACCGATGATGCCAATGGTCTTTCCTTTCAGCTCAATTCCTTTCGCGTATTTTTTCTTGAGTGCTTCAAATTGTGTATCGCCATTAGCGGGCATCTGCCGGTTGCTGTCGTACAAAGAGCGCACGATGTTGAAAAGATGAGCGAACACCAGCTCAGCTACGGAATGCGAGGAAGCAGCCGGGGTGTTCACCACTTTAATTCCTTTTCCCTTTGCATAGTCAACATCAATATTGTCCATTCCCACTCCGCCCCGGCCTATCAGTTTCAAACCGGGACACGCATCGATCACATCTTTGCGCACTTTGGTCGCACTGCGAACGGTAAGGCCTTCGAACTTTTGTTCGTTGATCGCCTTTGCGAGGTCCTGCTGTGCTACTTTATCCGTGATCACGGTAAAGCCGGCTTTTTCCAGTAATGCTTTTCCTGTTGCATCGATGCCATCGTTGGCGAGAATTTTTTTGCTCATGGTTGAATGATTTTAGCGAGGGACAAATATAAGAGGAAATGGGTATTGGGAGGTGGATATTGAAGGGGCAGAAGAATGAATAACAAATAAAAAAGACGGCCCTTACCGGAACCGTCCTGGAAAAAAAATCTCATTCGTAAATTCATTTATCACGATGAGCGCTATCGAAGCGCGTTATTCGCATTAAGCGAACTTCTTCTCGAACTCCTGCATCACATCCACCAGCACT
>DATDFI010000560.1:0-19474 GCA_036522695.1 Bacteroidia bacterium
TCTACCGCACCGGCATCTACCTGGCAGGTGGCGGTTCGCTGCTGAGAGGTTTGGACAAGCGCATTTCACTCAAAACAAAATTGCCCGTTCACGTTGCGGAAGATCCCCTGCGCGCAGTGGCCCGCGGCACAGGCATCGCGCTCAAGAATGTTGACAAGTTCCCATTCCTGATCCGGTAGAAGTTTACAGTTTACAGTCTCGAGTCTCGAGTTTTCATATATCAAGCTGTAAACTCATCCACAATAACTCGTGACTCGAAACCTGAGACTGTAAATTAAAAAAGGATGCGTAATCTTTTTCTTTTTCTCGTTAAAAATTATTATTTCTTCCTTTTTCTTTTCCTCGAATCCATCGCCATCCTCCTGCTCGTGCGCAACAACAGCTTCCAGCGCGCAAGTTTCATCAATTCTTCCAATGCCATTTCCGGTCGCGTGTACGAGACCTGGTCGGGTTTTACGGATTACCTGCACCTGCGCCAGAGCAATGAATTGCTTGCCAAGGAAAATGCCGACCTGCGCAATAAGCTCAAGACCTCGCTGGTGGATTATACCATAAGGCCTGTGCAGGTGAATGATACGGTCTTTAAACAAAAATATTTTTTCATCTCCGCCAAGGTGGTGAACAATTCGGTGGACAGGCAAACCAATTATCTTACGCTCAACAGGGGCGCCAACCAGGGGGTAAAGCGTTTGATGGGTGTGATATGCGGTGATGGCGTGGTGGGTATTGTCCAGGAAGTGTCGGATAATTTTTGCACCGTGCGTTCGGTGCTTCACCGCAGGGTGAATGTGCCTGCCATGCTGAAAAAGTACGGGGAGAACAGCATGGTAAGCTGGGACGGAAGGGACCAAACCATTGGTCGCATGGAAAGAGTGCCCTCGCAGTTGAAGATCGTGAAGGGTGACACGGTGATAACAAGCCCGTACTCGACCATTTTCCCGGAAGGCATCATGATCGGCACCGTGGAGGAGATCACGGCCGAGCAGGGAAAGACCTTTAACGACCTCACCGTCCGGTACTCTACCCCGTTCAGCAAATTATCATACGTGTATATCGTAAATAATATTTTCCAGGAAGAACAGACAAAGCTGGAGGAAGAAACGCTTTCAAAGGACAAACCCCAGTGATATGATAGGTACCATTGCGCAAAATGTGATCCGTTTCATCGTACTGGTACTTTTCCAGGTACTGATCCTCGACCATATCGGGTTGGGCGGTTACCTGAACCCGTTTTTATACGTTCTGTTCATCCTCATGCTTCCTTTCGAAACGCCCGAGTGGCTGGTCCTTCTTCTCGGCTTCGTGCTCGGGCTCACCGTGGATATGTTCACCGATACCCTCGGGATGCATACAGCCTCCAGTGTTCTGCTCGCTTACCTGCGAAAATATATTCTTCGTCTCATCGCCCCGCGTGACGGTTACGAGACTTCCTTCAAGCCCACGTTCCGCCAAATGGGTTTCAACTGGTTCCTCGCATACGCTGCCATACTTGTTTTCGCGCATCACTTCGCCCTTTTTTACATCGAGATCTTCCGCCTCAGCGATTTCTTCTTTACCTTTGTTAAAGTTGTTTTCAGCAGTGTTTTCACTCTTGTTTTGATCTTTATCACCCAATTCCTTTTCCAGGCACCGAGGGAAAGATAGATGGATACCGGCAGCGCTTATTCCGACAGAAAATACATCATCGCCATCATCGTGGCGGCCGTGGTGGTGATCTTCATTTCCCGTCTTTTTTACATTCAGCTTATCGACCAGAGTTATAAGATCACGGCCGACAACCAGGCCTTCCGTTACGAGACGGAATATGCCGCGCGGGGGAATATTTTTGATCGTAACGGAAAACGTTTGGTCTACAACCAGGCCGCTTTCGACCTGATGGTGATCCCATCACAGGTGAAGGAGATCGATACGATGGAATTTTGTAATGCGCTTGGCATCGATGCAGAGACCTTCGTCAGGCGCATGGAGAAGGCGAAGAAAGAAGGCCGGATGCGTGAGAGTGTTTTCGAGAAAGAGATCTCCGTTGAGAACTCGCTCCGCATCCAGGAAAAACTTTTCGACTTCCCCGGTTTCTTCCTGCAGGCGCGAACGCTGCGCAAATATCCCATGAGCGTGGCCGCACACATCCTCGGTTACGTAGGTGAGGTTTCACCCGACATTGTGGATACGAGCAAGTATTATCGCATGGGCGATTATATCGGCATCAGTGGCCTGGAAAAGTCATACGAGCGCCAGCTTCGAGGGGTGAGGGGAACACGCATCATGATGGTGGATGTGCATAACCAGCCTAAAGGAAGTTACATGAATGGTGCGTACGATACGCTGGCTGTCGCGGGGAACGATCTTTACTCCACGCTCGACCTGGATCTTCAGCTTTATGCGGAACAGCTGCTGAAAAATAAACTAGGGAGCGTTGTTGCGATAGAACCTTCAACGGGAGAAGTCCTGGTAATGGCAACAAGCCCATCGTATGATCCTAACCTTTTGGTGGGAAGCGTTCGCTCGCAGAATTATGCCATGCTCGAGCGCGACACGATGAACCCGCTCTTCAACCGCGCGATGATGGCGTATTATCCTCCCGGTTCCACTTTCAAAATTGTGGAGTCGCTCATCGGCCAGCAGGAAGGGATCGTTGTTCCGGGCACACTTCATCCTTGTGCCGGAGGCTACCCGCCCATGGGCGGAAAACCCGGTTGCCATCATCACCCGTCCCCGCTCAACTTAACGCAGGCGATCCAGATGTCCTGTAATTCATATTTCTCTTATGTATTTCATGACATTATTGAGAACCGGAGGAAATATTCCAATACGTATGAAGCTTTCCAGGCCTGGAGAAATTATGCGCTCAGTTTCGGCATCGGTAAAAAGCTGGACTCCGATATTCCCGGTGTGTTGAAAGGTTCTTTACCGACCATCGAATATTATGACCGTGTTTTCGGAAAAGGATCCTGGCATGCATCTACGGTAATTTCGCTGGGCATCGGCCAGGCGGAGCTCGGTATCACTCCCCTTCAAAATGCGAACATCGCGTGCATTATTGCTAACAAGGGATATTATTACAATCCACATTTTGTAAAGTACGTGGGTAACAGCCGTATCATTGACCCTCGCTGGGAGAAAAAAAATTATACACTGGTAACAGACACCAGCTATTACAATACCGTGATCGAAGGGATGAATGATGTGACCTCGGCAGGCGGGACCGCGTTTGCTTCACGGATCCCGGGTATCGATTTTTGCGGGAAAACAGGAACAGCGCAAAACCCGCATGGCGATAACCACTCGGTATTCATCGCCTTTGCCCCCAAGGATCACCCGAAGATCGCGATAGCGGTGCTGATCGAGAATGCGGGCCAGGGTGCGTGGTGGGCGGCCCCCATCGCAAGCCTGATCATTGAAAAATACCTCAAGGGATATATCGAAGGACCCTTCCGGCAGGATATGGAAAAGAAAATGCTGGAGAGCGACCTGGTCCACACTTCGCGCAACGTGAAACATACGCGTGTTTTTTAATCCCGCCTCATGATACGCCAGCGTAAAAGTATTTTCCAGGATGTAGATTGGATCATGTTACTGCTGTACCTGGTGATGGTGGTACTGGGCTGGCTCAACATTTACGCGGCCGTTTACAACGAAGAGCACAAAAGTATTTTAGATACAACCCAGCGATACGGGCACCAGATGCTTTTTATCGGTGGAGCATTCGTGATCGCATTCATCATTCTTTTCATCGATGGCAATCTCTTCGCGACATTCGCCTATCCATTGTACGGGGTGGTGATGTTTGCCTGCGTGGCCGTTATCTTCCTCAGTCATGATATTTCGGGCAGCCGCTCCTGGTTCAGTTTCGGAAGTTTCGGATTGCAGCCGGCCGAGTTCGGAAAATTCGCGACAGCCATGGTGCTTGCCAAATACCTGAGCAGTATGAACATTCGCATGCAGGACCTTTCTACAAAATTGGTTTCTGCTGCGATCATCGTTCTTCCCATGCTCATCATCATTGCCGAGCGTGAAACAGGATCCGCCATTGTTTATGCGGCTTTTGTTTTTGTTCTGTACCGTGAAGGATTATCCGGGAACTTTTTGCTGCTCGGTTTTTTTGCAACGGTGCTGCTCGTGCTGGCACTCATCTTCGACAAGATCATTCTTGTGAGCATATTGGGCGGAGTAGCCGCTCTTTTTTTGCTCCTCATCCGCAGGACGAGGAAAAACGTGATGATCATCACGTTGGCTTTTCTTATTTCATCGGCACTGGTTTTCGGAGCGAATTTCGCTTTTAATCACCTCGCCAAGCACCAGCAGGTCCGCATCAAGGTATTGCTGGGCATGGAAGATAATCCTGAATCGAAGAAAAAGGAGGGATACAATGTTTACCAGAGCCAGGTGGCCATTGGCTCGGGAGGATTTGCGGGAAAGGGTTTTTTGCAGGGCACACAAACCAAGTACGATTATGTACCTGAGCAGAGCACCGATTTTATTTTTTGCACGGTGGGCGAGGAGTGGGGTTTTTTGGGAAGCACTTTTGTTCTGTTGCTTTTTCTCGCTTTGATCTGGCGTATCATTTTTGTGGCGGAGCGGCAACGTTCTACTTTTTCGCGCATCTATGGGTACGGAGTGGCCTCTATTTTATTTTTTCACCTAACGGTGAATGTTGGAATGACCATTGGCCTCGCCCCGGTGATCGGGATCCCTTTGCCGTTCTTCAGTTATGGTGGATCATCGCTGTGGTCCTTTACTATTCTCCTCTTCATCTTCATCCGTCTCGATTCGGATCGACTGCAGGTCCTGAGATAAGCTCCTGGTTCTAATCCCCAGTTGGCTGTATAGCGCTCGTTTCCACCATCAGCATCACGGTCTTTTTTGGCGCGCGCGGGCGATGCATCACGCCTTTGCTGATGGTCACACCCTGGTTGGGATTCAGTTCAATGGTCCGGTCCTCCAGGTCGATGAGCAATTGCCCGCTCAGCACAAAAAAGAATTCATCGTCTTTATCATGCTTGTGCCAATGATATTCGCCTTCCACTATGCCGAGGCGCACCACGCTGTCGTTCACTTTCGTGAGCGTTTGATTGAACCATTTTTCTTTGCATTGAGCAACAAGCTCATTAACATCCATGCGCTGTAAATGATCGAACTTGATGTCGAGCAAGGTCACGTAGCCGAATTCCTTTTTCATAGATTATTGTTTTTATTTTCCGACCTGGCGGAGTTTATCGTAAAGTTTACCGTATTCTTCTGCGTGTTTCCCCATGTTCTGCAACGGGTCGCCTTCTTCAAGGATGCCAATGAGTTCCAGCTCTTCAAAAAAAGGCCTCCTGTCTTCAAAGTAAAAAAAACGATGGGCCTGCTCACCGTATTTTTCGAGCCGCTGGTAAATCAAGGTCGGAAATTCATGGTTGACCTTATCATAAACGTTTACCTTGCCGATTAGCAAAAGTGTATCTGCGATGGCATCAAGTTCCGGATCATATTCAGCCGTTGACACCGTATCCTTTTTCCGGAATTTTTTATTCAAATGGTCCATCAGTACCTTGTAATTCTTCCCCCAGGATTGCCGGCTCCTGTGATCACAAATGGCTTCCACATCATCCAGAGCAAAAAAAAGCATGGCATTTTTCCCATAATCATAAACCAGCACTTTTTTTGAAGAAGGTCCCGGGTGAAGGTCGATGCGGATCATAGTTGTGTCCTTCCAGTTGGAACGGTCCGGTGGCGACTGGGCAGAAAGATAAAAAGGAAGCAGGGCAAGCAGCAGGAACTTCATCGTCAAACTTAATTCATTTTACCGCAAATAAAAAAGCTGTCCTCACGAACAGCTTTTTCAGGGGATGAAACAACGCCTTTAATATTTTATTCCGAGTGTGAACATGATAGTGTTCGCAGTGAAAGTGTTATGTGCTGCATCGATAATGGTGGGGTCATATAAATAATAATCCTCTTTCATCATGGAGTGAACAAAGGAGGCATCCACGTAAAACCCTTCGCCACGGTAACCGAATCCGAAGCAAATGCTTTGCTTGGGTCCGCCCGAGTTAACACCGCTGCGGTAAGGGCTGCCGTAATACGCATAACCCGCGCGCAGGCTGAAAGGGCTCAATTTCACTTCAAGCCCTGTTCGGATATTCCCGGTAGCCGTGTATTTGTTCCGGATCGCTTTATTCTCGGAGCTGAACGAATAATCCACCGCATGAAAGCTTGCGGAACTGTAATCAACGTATTCATAGTCCACACTCAGCAAACCTAAATTTTTATAAATAAAAGCCATGCTGCCGATCGCGCGCATAGGCGTGGTGAGGTTGTAATCATAAGAGCCGTTGGGGGAATCGGATGTATATGTTCCTCCCTGGTAATTGTAAACGGCCGTCATCGAATTGGAATACTGATCGGTGAGGCGGAAATAGGATGGCGAATGGAATGCCGCACCAATGCGCAGCCATTCCACCGGCTTCATGATCATCCCGAATTTGAAATTAAAGCCGGAGCCGCGCGTGGTGAGTGAACTGCTGTACGTAAAATGATCGAGGTAATAAGTGGTATCGTTGGTCACGGTTTCGGTATGCGAGGTTGTTTCATCGTAATGAATTCTCGGGAAACCAAATGTGCCGCCAATGTAAAGCTTGTCGCGGTAGTTGCCGCCAAGACTGATCACCGTTTCGCCCATGGCCCCGCTCGATTCCACGGTTTTTGTTTGTGTTTCCCCGTAATTGGGAATGATGCTGTAATAGTTGGGTGATGAGGTGGACGGCCTGCGGATCAATCCTGTTGAGTAGGCGAGCGAGGTGCCGAATTGATCGAATGAATCCGTATCGGTACCCAGGCTGTTGGCCTGTCCCAGCCAGAGGTCGATCATGGAACTGCGGTTATTCACGCCCTCAACCGAAATGCGGTTGTGAAAATTCGCCATGCGGTTATATCCCACACCGAAAGCGAAGCCGCGCCAATCACTCTGGTCGTTTTCGTCATTATGCCCGGCCAATACCAACCCCGCATTCCCGAAATTAAAATTCGCTTTTCCATCAGCGGAACTGTTGTTGTTGAAGATGGAATTGGTGTTGGTGTTATAGAAAGAAGGAGAGAACGAGATCTCGCTCTTGCGGAAGATCGCGATGCCGGCAGGGTTAGTGCTCAGCGTGGAGAAATCTCCTCCCAGCGCACCAAAGGCCCCGCCCATGGCGTTGAAGCGTGCCGTTCCGCCAAAATCGAGGCGTGAATAACGGAGTGCATCGATGTCGCCCTGCGCTCTTAGAAGGCATGAGGCGAGCATGACGCTGAAAATAGTAGCGACTCTTTTCATGTGAAATGAAGATAAGGTGTTTGGGAATGTTGAAAGAAAACCGGCAGCATTGTTGAACAGCACAATGCTGCCGATCGGGTATTTTTACCTGTGACCGTGGCCTCCTCCGCCACCACCTGACGAGTGTCCGCCACCTCCACCTCCACTGAATCCACCGCCTGATGAATGCCCCCCCCCGCTGAATCCTCCTCCACCGGAAGAATGTCCGCCACCATTAAAACTTCCACCGGAAGAATGCCCACCGCTGTATCCACCGCCACCACCGGATGAGTGACTGCCGCCACCCCATGAGCTGTTTCCACCGGATGAATGACCGCTGTTATAACTTCCTCCTCCTGAAGAGTGATTGCCGCTGTTCCACGATCCACCGGATGAATTGCCGCTGTTGTAACTGCCACCCGAAGAGTGACTGTTGTTCCATGATCCTCCATTGCTGTTGTGCTGCTCGTAAGTGTTACCACCGTTCGAGTTGTTGGAAGGATCCTGTGTCCAGCCGCTGTTGTTATTCGGGGCCTGGTTCGAGCCGTAATTCTGCGGAGCATTATTCTTCGACTGTGACCAGCCGTGATTTCCGCTGCCGTTGGGTTGATTCCAGCTACTATGGTTGGTATTGTTCCAGGTATTTTGCTGGTTGGAATTGGAAGTATAGGAATCATCATTACTGTTTCCATTGCCTGAATTGATCTGCCCATTATTCGTGCCATTCACCTGGCCGTTGTTCTTCGGTACGGGAAGATTATTCAGGTTCTGGTTCGAAGTGATGTTAGAGTTAGGAACATTGGTCCCGCCCTGGTTCACGGTATTGGGAGTATTGATGCCGGTAGGGTGATTGGTAACAATGTTCTTCGGAACTTCCATATCACTGTTGCCTGTCAAACCATTGGTCATGCTCGGCATGATATTCCCGTTTGAAGCACTTAGCGTTTCGTAACGGTGTCCCCAGGGAGTATTGTTGTAAGTCCCGTTGGATGCAGTAGGCGTATTGTGGTGCCCGTAGTAGAAGTTCCCGTTATCATGACTGTTGCAATAGTAATTGTTGTCATAATAGCCGTTATAATACCCGTTCCAGTAACCGGCCCAGTAGCCACCGTAGCCGTAAGGGTAACCCCATCCGTAGCCGCAGCCATATCCCCAGCCGCAGCCCCAACCCCAACCGTAATGCGGATAGTACCACGCCCAGGGTGAATACCAGGGATCGTACCAGCTATAGTAATAAGAAGGGTAATAAGAGTAGTAATAATAAGAAGGACCCCACCAGTGGTAGCCCATGTAAATGCTGGTGCCGTAAAGGAAGGGATCGTAAGTATACCAATACGAGTTGGTATAATAATCATCGTAATATCCGAAATGACACGCGTAATCACCGTGGAACCTTCTCAGGCGCGCGGTGTATTCGTAGTCATAATAATCATCGTAGTTAAAAGGAGTATTATCGTAATACTCGTTATTGGTATAGCCGTTCTGGTTCCAGGAGCCGTTGTCCGATTGAGTGTTGATGGTTTGCGGCTGTTTGGCATTAGGATTGACGTAGTCGTCATTGCTGCCGCCCTGGTTCTGGTTGTTTACATCAGGTTGAGGGCTGTTGTGCTTACCCGATGAAGTGTAATAAACATCATCATCGTCATTGTTTTTGGTAAGCTGCATCTTGGAAGTGCAGGACGTGCCGATCAAAGTTATGGCCGACAGTACAAAAAGAAGTTTTTTCATTTTTCCCTCCTGGGCTTTAAATTGGACGATTAAACCTTTACAACGTTTAAAGTTTTAATTTTGCACGCATTGGGGATGCTGTTCCAATTTACTTGTAAATGTACAAATATTATTCCAAAGATGCCAGCGCCCCTGCTTTAATTGCCAACAGATGTTAAAATTGTTAATAGCGCATAAAATTTATGAATAAGACCTTTCCAAAAAGAAGCGAGAATTACTCTGAGTGGTATAATGAATTGGTGGTGCGGGCCAACCTGGCCGATCACTCTGCAGTGCGCGGGTGCATGGTGATAAAGCCATACGGGTATGCCATTTGGGAAAGGATGCAGGCGGCTTTGGACCAGATGTTCAAGGATACAGGTCACGTGAATGCATATTTCCCTTTATTCGTTCCTAAAAGTTTATTCGAGGCCGAGGAGAAAAATGCCGAAGGCTTTGCAAAGGAATGTGCGGTGGTCACCCATTATCGTTTGAAATCAGATCCCGAAAATAAAGGCAAGCTCATTGTAGATCCCAATGCCAAACTGGAAGAGGAGCTTATTGTGCGTCCCACTTCGGAAGCCATTATCTGGAATACCTACAAAACATGGATACAATCGTACCGTGATCTTCCCATTCTTGTAAACCAATGGGCCAACGTGGTGCGTTGGGAGATGCGCACGCGTTTGTTTTTACGCACGGCCGAATTCCTTTGGCAGGAAGGTCATACTGCACATGCCACCCGCGAAGAGGCGGTGATAGAAACCGAAAAGATGCTGTGCGTATATGCCGATTTTGCAGAGCAGTTCATGGCCATGCCGGTGATACGCGGGATCAAAACGGCCAATGAGCGCTTTGCCGGTGCGGAGGAAACTTATTGTATTGAAGCGCTGATGCAGGATGGAAAGGCCTTGCAGGCGGGGACTTCCCATTTCCTCGGCCAGAATTTTGCGAAAGCCTTTGATGTGAAGTTCGCAGCTAAAGACGGGAAGCTCGATCATGTATGGGCCACTTCCTGGGGTGTTTCAACGCGATTGATGGGTGCCCTGGTCATGTCGCATTCCGATGATGAAGGTCTTGTATTGCCTCCCAGGCTCGCTCCTCACCAGGTGGTGATCGTCCCTATATACAAGGGAGAAGAAGAGTTGAAAAAAATTTCCGAAAAGGCACTCGAGATCAAAAATGCGCTCGTGGCCAAAGGCATACGCGTGATCTATGATGATCGCGATACGCAGCGCCCGGGATGGAAATTTGCAGAATATGAATTCAAAGGAGTTCCTGTTCGCATTGCCATCGGACCTAAGGACATGGAAAAAGGTATGGTGGAATTTGCGCGCAGGGACACTAAAACGAAGGAGAGCATTCCGCAGGATAAAATTGTGGAACGCGTACTTCATTTGATGAACGAGATCCAGGAAAACCTTTATAAGCGTGCGCTGGAATTCCGCGACCGCATGATCTGTCGCACCGATTCATACGAGGAATTCAAAAAGATACTGGACGATAAAGGAGGCTTCATCCTGGCGCACTGGGACGGGACACCGGAAACGGAAGAACGCATAAAAGAAGAAACTAAAGCAACCATACGTTGCATTCCGCTCGATAATAAAAAGGAAGAAGGTAAATGCATTTTGACCGGCAAGCCTTCTGTTCAGCGCGTATTGTTCGCAAGGGCTTATTGATACATGATGAAGAAACAACCTACCGCGCGCGAACTCATTCTCAAATTGCTGGAAGAAAAATCCACGCTTAAACAGGATGTGTACCAGAACATGCTGGCCCGCTTTGCTGAATTCAAACAGGTGATCAGGCAAACAGCGCTTGAACTTTCGGAGCACATGCAAAAGGTGGATAAGCGCGTGACCGTTGCGTACAAGGACCGCGGTGAATTTGAATCCGAGTTACAGGTGGCCGGTGATGTGCTCATCTTTCATATGCATACCAATGTTTTTGAATTCGATAAAACCCATCCGCTCTGGAAAACCTCTTATGTGAAGAATACACCCGAGCATTCTTATTGCGGGATGATCGTGGTGTATAATTTTCTTGCCGACTCATTCCGCTTCAATCGCGTGAACGATGTGGGTTACATGGTGGCGCGTATTTTCATCAACCGGGAGAATCATTATTTCGTGGAAGGTAAACGCCAGATGGGTTTCCTTTACAACGACCTCAGCAATGGAGTGATGGATATGCCCGCGATCAGCAGTGTGGTGGAGTCCATCATACTGTATTCACTCGACTTTGATCTGTTGACACCCCCTTTCGATTCGGTTAAGGAAGTAAGCGTTTCGGAGATACAGGAGGCGGCCAATGCCATGCAATTGAAAACAGGCAAGCGTTTGGGGTTCCGTTTCCAGGCCGATACCGATCAGATCGAATAAGCAAAAAAAACAAAAGCCCCTTGTTTAAGGGGGCCTTTGTGCGACCGGCTTTCAGCGGCCCGAACAAAATCATCTCTAACCATTTCTCGCACACCCTGTGACGGTTCTGCCGGGCCTCACCGGCCATATTTAGAACTGGCCAGTAGTTCTGTATCAAAGGTAGATACGCGTATACTGAATGAGGATCCTATTCGATGCCGGGGGATAAAGTGGCGGTAAGAGCTGGGTATGAAAGGGTGAGCTGAGGAATATTTTTTTGTTTTTGATTTTTTCAATTACATTTGCAGCCGCTTTTAGAAAAAGGCCTCCATTATGGCCCGTTCGTCTAGGGGTTAGGACGCAAGATTTTCATTCTTGAAACAGGGGTTCGATTCCCCTACGGGCTACGAGATGACCAAACAGCAGGGTCTGGAATGAAGCGAGCTAATAAAAAAGCTCGCTTTTTTTATTTAGCGAGCGTAATTCCTGCAACACGAAGTGTTGGCTGTTTGGTCCACTTCTTTACCCAACGGGGAACTTGCGAAGCAAAATCCCCTACGGGCTACAGGGTAAGTAAAAGCAGGCCGCACCATAGTGCGGCTTTTTTATTTTGCGCTGGAGGCTGCAAGCTATGTTTGCAAAGCCGGAGGGAAAAATGAAAAGCACCTCCCGAAACGGAAAGAACCGAAGGTTATACCGGGCGATGCGAGGGAATCCCCCTACAGGCTGCGAAAAACAAAAACGCCACATGGATTTTCTTGTGGCGTTTTTGCTTCTCGACTTCTTTTCAGGCGACCTGCAGATCCGTTGTGTAATTTTCTTCCAGGGGTTCATGTTTCCAAAGCTCTTTCCAGCTTCGCGGAAATCCTTTCATCCATAACCACACCAACGGCAAAACCCAATTAGGTGTACGTTCAATGAATTCCCAGATCGGCTGGCCCGAAATGGGGCGGCTAAGCGCAGTAAGAAAGGGCCAGGCCACGGTCCAAAGGATCAATGCACGGGATGGGTTAACAATAATTGTCCAGGCCACCACAACATCCATCAGCCCGATCGCTGGAAGCAAAAGTTTGGCCGCGTGATCCCCAATGCCGAAAGAGGTGATGAGAGGGACCCAGTTTTCATTTCCGGTTAGTGCCAGCATGCCGTGCGCAAGGAACATCGCGCAGATCCCGGCCCGCAATAAGATCTCGAACAACCTTAATTTTTTTACCAATACTATTTCCTGCTTTTTCATCTTTTTTGTTTTTTATTGCCTAACGATCACGAGTGTATTGTCCTTCTGGTCATCGATCATCACCTGCACCACGTAAGTTCCGCTGGCATAGATCGACATGTCGATCGTCATTTTTAAAATGTCTTCTTCCTTCAGTACTTTTTTATTGAGCACTTCGCGTCCTTCGATGTCAAAAATGCGTACGGTAGCTTCACCGCGCGATGAGGAAGTGTATTTGAGTGTAAGGTCCGTTGCAACAGGATTCGGATACACCGCAATAGAATGAAATACGGTGGAATTATTGTTCCCTACTCCCGTTGAAAGGCTCGTTTTATCTATGCTGAATGCATCGATCACATTCCCGTTGTTATCGTAAGTGGTGTCGGTAAGCACCGAACCGTTGATGTTGAACTTACAGAAATTATAAGTGCTGTGATATTGCTCGACCGACCACGTAGGTGAGCCGGTGTACAATGGAGCCCCTGCACCCCCGCACACGATCTCGCAGCGGCCCTGCCCGGGCAAACTTCCGTAAACACTTACCGGTGAAGTGGTGCTGACATTCCTGTTGATGGGCTTGGTGCGTTCGTACATATGATCGTGACCGTTCACAATAAGGTCAACACCATAATCATCAAAAGCTTTCCACCAGGTATTGAAATAGGCATTCATCTCCCCCGAGTGATTGCCGATGGTATAAAACGGGCGATGGAACGAGATCACTTTCCACGTGATCGCGGGATTGGTTGCCGCAGCGGCAAGGGTATTCACCAGCCACGCGGTTTGTGCGGGGTCCGAAGGATTCTCGGAGTTGAGCGTGATAAAAATTGCATTTCCGTAAGTGAACGAATAATACAGGTTGGAGTTGTTCACCTGGGGCAGATCAAAAATATTGGTGTACGTAGGAACACTGGCCGCATCGTGGTTGCCGAGCGCGTGGTACACCAGGTTATTTTCCAGGTAAGCCGTTCCGCTGTTGAACCAGCCGTCCCACTCCGAAGGAGAGCCGGCATTGTCAACGATATCGCCATTGTACAAGGTGAAGCTTGCGCGCTGGCTGTTGGCAAGGTCAGAGACCTGCTGCCAGGCGGAAAGCCCGTTGCGGCTGTCGCCAAGGGCACAAAAGGAAAAATTGGTGGTGTTCACCGGTGGTGCGGTCCTGAATGTTTTCATTCCTTGCCAGGAATGGGTTCCTGAATCGTACAACTCGTAATGCAAAGTGCTGTTCGCATTCACGACCGGGAAAACGTATTTGAAAAAATAACCGGTGTAACCATTGCGTCTTGTCCCGGCATAAGTTCCCTTCTCATAATTGTTGGTATATCCCCAACGTATCGAATCGGACGCACCGTTGTTGCTCCAGGTAATGGTAAGCCCATTAAGAGGATTGCCACTGCTTCCCCAACGAATGTGCTGCACAGCAAGTGCAGGCAGCGTTAAGAGACAAAGCAGTGCTATAGCAAGTTTTTGCTTCATGTGAATGATTTAAGTGAATTGGAAAATCGGGTTAAAAACGGAGGGAGTACGATTAGGGTGACGGGCATGCCGGTCTTTTATTGCATCATCCGGCAATAAAATACCCGCTCCTGGCTTGTAAGACCGCCTTTTTAGCTATAGCAGTGATTTTTATCGATGAAATCCGGGTGAAGGGTCTTTGCCGGGGAAAAGGGAGATTTACTTCGTATCTTTGCAGCGAGAATTTTTTTCCTGCGCGTTGTCGCGGGAGTGAGCATGAAAGCAGAGCAGGTAGTTTCGCTTTACCGCGAAGCCGGAAAAACAAAGCAGGTTGCTGAAAAACTTTTTTCGGGCGGGGAACCTATTGTTCATTTAAAAGGCCTTGCGGGTTCTTCTCCCGCTCTCATCGCAGCCGCACTTTTCGAAGATCATCCTTTATCATTCCATCTTTTTATTTTTCCGGGAAGGGAAGAAGCCGCTTATTTCTTCAACGATCTTCAGCACCTGACGGCCGAAGACAGGGTCCTTTTTTTCCCTTCTTCTGCCAAACAGCCTTACCAGGTGGAGGAAACCGATAATTCCAATGTATTGCAGCGAGCCGAAGTGTTGAGCGAGATACTGCATCACGAGCCGGGGAAAAGTAAAGTACGGGCCATCGTAACGTATGCTTCATCTGTTTTTGAAAAGGTGGTGAGCAAAGCCCATCTCGGTAAAAATATCCTGGAGCTCAGGCAGGGCGAAAAACTCTCGGTGGAATTTGTGATCGACATGCTGGCGCAGTATGGTTTTGAACGGAAGGATTTTGTAACCGATCCCGGTCAGTTCAGTGTGAGGGGCGGTATTGTGGATGTATATTCTTTTTCGAACGACTACCCTTACCGCATCGAATTTTTCGGGGAAGATGTGGAGACCATACGCAGCTTCGACCCTGTCACACAATTATCCGTACAAAAGCAATCCGCCATCAGCATTATTCCTAATGTGCAGGACAAACTCCTGCGCGAAAGCCGCCAGTCCTTTCTCGAATATATTCCGAGTGATGCGGTGATATGGACGAGGGAACTTGCGCTTTCGATGGAGCGGCTTGAAAAAGAATTCGAGCAGGCGAATGCGCGTTATGCGGAGGTAAGCGAACATGCCATGCTGAAGCATCTTCCTCCCCGTGAACTTTTTGTGCAGGGAAAGGATCTGCAGGAGCAGGTGCGACTGCACCCGGTGATCGAATTCGGTGGGGCGACCTGCTTTACCGCGCAGCATGAATTTTCTTTCTCGTTCACACCTCAGCCTTCATTCAACAAAAATTTTGACCTGCTGATCGACACGTTGAAAAAGCAGGAGCAAGCGGGTTTCAAAAACCTCCTCTTTTCAGATAATACGAAACAACTGGATCGCTTGCACGAGATCATGGACGATCTTACGGGAAATAAAGATGGCAGACATAATTTATTCGAGGCGGTGAATATTTCTTTGCATGAAGGATTCATCGACAAGGAAATAAAGCTGTCCTGCTTTACCGACCACCAGGTATTCGAGCGTTACCATCGCTTCAGGCTTAAGGAAGTTTTTTATAAAAAGAAAGAAGCCCTTACGCTTAAGGAGCTCCGTGACCTTTCTCCGGGTGATTATATCACGCACATCGATCACGGCATAGGCAGGTTCGGTGGCCTCGAAAAAATGGAGGTGAACGGTAAGCAACAGGAGGCGATACGACTTGTATATAAGGACAACGACATTCTTTATGTAAGCATCAATTCCCTGCACCGCATCAGTAAATATTCCGGTAAGGAAGGTGCGGTGCCGCGCATTGATAAGCTGGGTTCCAATACCTGGAGCAACCTTAAGCAAAAAACGAAACGTAAAGTAAAAGAGATCGCTTTCGATCTTTTGCGTTTGTATGCGAAAAGAAAAGCACAAAAGGGTTTTGCGTTCACCCCTGATACTTATTTGCAAAATGAACTGGAGGCGAGTTTTATTTACGAGGACACACCCGACCAGCTGAAATCCACCAACGATGTGAAGCGCGACATGGAATCGGAGTCGCCCATGGACAGATTGATCTGCGGTGATGTGGGTTTCGGTAAAACAGAGATCGCGATACGGGCGGCTTTCAAAGCGGTATGCGACAGCAAGCAGGTGGCGGTGCTGGTACCTACCACCATTCTTGCGCTGCAGCACTACAAAACTTTTTCCGAACGTTTAAAAGGTCTTCCATGCAATATCGATTACCTCAACCGCTTTCGATCTGCAAAAGAGCAAAAGGAAACATTAAAGAACCTGGCGGAAGGAAAGACCGATATCATCATCGGCACGCATAAGCTGGTGGGGAGCGAGGTGAAATTCAAAGACCTCGGCTTGCTCGTGATCGATGAGGAGCAAAAATTCGGAGTGGGTGTGAAGGACAAACTGAAAACGCTGAAGGCGAATGTGGATACGCTCACACTCACCGCCACTCCCATTCCCCGCACACTGCAGTTCTCCATGATGGGCGCCCGCGATCTTTCCATCATCAGTACGCCACCGCCCAACAGGTATCCCATCCACACCGAAGTGCACCCTTTTAACGAAGGGATCATTCGCGATGCAGTTCGTCATGAGGTGGCGAGGGGCGGGCAGGTATTTTTCATTCACAATCGCGTGGGCGATCTGCCTGAGATCGCGGGAATGATCAAGCGCCTGTGCCCCGATGCGAGCGTGGGCATCGGGCATGGACAAATGAAAGGCGAGAAGCTGGAGAATGTGATGCTTGATTTTATAGAGGGCAATTATGATGTGCTGGTGTCCACCACCATTGTTGAGTCGGGCCTCGATATTTCAAATGCGAACACGATCATCATAAATGATGCGCAGAATTTCGGGTTGAGCGACCTGCACCAGATGCGGGGGCGCGTAGGGCGTACGAATAAAAAAGCGTTTTGTTATTTATTCATTCCATCATTCGAGATGCTGACGGATGAAGCGAGGAAAAGGCTAAAGGCCATTGAGCAATTCAGCGATCTCGGGAGCGGTTTCAACATTGCGATGCGTGACCTGGACATCCGGGGGGCGGGCGACCTCCTTGGCGCTGAACAAAGTGGCTTTATCACGGAGATCGGGTACGAGATGTATCAAAAGATCCTGAACGAGGCGATGGAAGAATTGCGTGATGAAATGGCCGCAAGCGGAGAAGCGGTTGTCGAGCAAAGGCCCGCATCTGCCGCACTCCATCATCAACCGTCCACCGTCCATCAAACTTTTGTTAAAGATTGCCAGGTGGAGACCGATCTCGAGATCCTTATCCCGGAATCGTATGTGAATAATATTACGGAGCGGTTGAGCCTTTACCGCGAGCTGGACGAGTGCAATACGGAAGAGCAATTGCAGAAATTTCAAATGAATTTGACGGACAGGTTCGGGCAGGCCCCGGTGCAGGTCACTGAACTTATCGATACTGTCCGCTTGCGTATGGAGGCCATGAAAATAGGAGTGGAAAAAATATTGCTCAAAGCCGATAAGATGACCGCATTTTTTGTGGCGGACCAGCAATCTAAATTTTTCCAGGATGAAACCTTTGCCAGGGTGCTGCAGGCGGTGCAAAAAAATCCTTCCATCGTGAATCTCCGCCAGTCGGGCAATCGTTTGTCGATGATCTTTACGCGCGTACGAAGCATCTCCGAAGCCCGTACCGCTTTGGGAAGGATGGTTCCCCAATAAATTTCATTCCGCTTTTCTTATCTTTGAGAATAATGAAAAAGCGTTTTCTTTTTTTGTTCCTTTTATTTTCCTGCATTCGTTCATTTGCCCAGGACGAGGTCATTTATACATGGTGTGGTGGCGTAACGAGTGATTCGGTGAGTGTGAATGCAAAGCTTACGGATACATCTTCAACGATACGTTTGGTGCTTTCCACTTCTGCCCAGTTCTTGTCACCCGTCTATTCTTCCTTTTATTCTGTTGATACGAACACGAACATGATGGTTGCCATGCGGGTAGGCGGCCTTATTCCTTCCACTAAATATTATTACGCGGTCGAGTCGGGCGGGGTGCCGGATACTTCGGTTGACGATGTGGGAAGTTTTACAACGTATGCCGCAGGGGCCTTTTCTTTTTCATTTGTTGCCGGTTCCTGTTGCCTCAATTCTCAACACGGTGTTTACAGTGCGATGAAAAACCTCGACCCGCTTTTTTATGTGAATATGGGCGATCTGCATTATGCCAACCCGAATTCCGCTACGAACATTTATGCGCATCGCGATCCGTATGAAACGCTTGTGCTATCGAAGCAGCGCGCGGCTGCATTCTTAAAGCAGGTGCCTATCGATTATGTTTGGGATGACCACGATTTTTGCGGGAACGACAGCGACAGCTCGTATGTGGGAAAACAAAATGCCCGGAGGGCTTACCGTGAGTATGTGCCGCATTATCCCTTGCCTTCGCCCACGGGCGCCATTTACCAGAGTTACAAAGTGGGAAGAGTGCGGTTCATTCACACTGATCTTCGTTCGGAGCGTTATGGCAGTTCCATGATGGGCGCACAACAGAAGACCTGGTTCAAGAGCGAGTGTGTGAAAGCGAGGAACAACAACGAGATGATCGCCTGGATCAGTTCGGTGACCTGGAGTGGAACAACCCCCGATAACTGGGGAGGGTTTCAAAGCGAGCGGACCGAGCTCAGTAATTTTTTCCGCGACAGCATGATCAGCAATATGTTCATTATTTGCGGGGATGCACACATGCTGGGAATTGATGACGGCTCGCATGGTGATTTTTCTTCCTTTATCACCAACGGGGCCTTGTATCCCGTTTTTGCTGCGGGCGCTCTCAATCAAAACGGGTCGTACAAGGGCGGGACCTTCAGCGAGGGCGGTTATTTTCCTAATCCCTCCTACCTCGCGGGACAGTTCGGGTTAGTGAATGTGATCGATACCGGAGGAGATGATATCTGCATTCACTTCACCGGTTATCGCTGCGACAGTGCGGGATCGGGGATTTCGTATGTGAACTATTATGAGTTCTGCAGGACCCTGGGACCTAACATTAATTCCACGCCCGATGTTGTTTCTGAAAGCAGTATTGATATTTTTCCAAACCCCTCGGAGGGGAAATTTACTTTGGCCATGAGCGGCAACGGTGAAGGATTCGACCTGCAGGTGATGAATGCTTTGGGAGAGCAGGTGCTTGGGAAGAAGGAAGCGGAAAATAATCTTGTGCTTGATCTTTCCGGTAAACCCCCGGGAGTTTATTTTGCGAAGATCATATCGAAGCGCGGTTGCTCGGTCAGAAAGATCCTCGTCCAGCATTAAGCTGTCGCCCCTGCAGCCCGCCAGTGTGCACCGCGACCACCGTTTCTCCTTCCTGGAAATATTTTTTCTTTGCGAGGTCAAACACCGCGAACATCATTTTTCCCGTGTAAACCTGGTCGAGCGGGATGGAATACAATTCTTCAAAGAGTGATATGAATTGCCAAAGCCGCTCATCCGTTTT
>DATDFI010000561.1:0-3225 GCA_036522695.1 Bacteroidia bacterium
AAGTTAGGAATATTGAAATAAGCCGGCCCTTCTGTTTCTTGCTGTTGTTTACCATTTACTGCTACTGCTGTTACCGCTGCCACCGGCATTGCCACTTCTTCTCCTGCGAAAGAAAGAGATCCATCCCTGGAAAAAGCCAATGCGTGCGCAACCACAAACTAAATAGGTGCCCACAGGTGAATGAAAAAACCGTTCTCCCCGCTTTTTATGAATGAATATTCCAGCCGCAATACGGCATCGTAATACGTTACATAATCCAGGCCCACGCCATACCCGTATAAATATTGATTCGCCAACGGATTTGCCGATGACCCGTAAAGGTCATCCTCCACATAAGCCCCATCCGCAAAAATTTCAGCGTAAAGCGCGTAGTGAAAGGTGTTGAATTTTTCTGATGGGAAAAAATCGAATTTGGCCACGTGAGGCTTGATGATCTCGTACTTCACTCCTGTTTTCGCCAGCGCAAAATGTTGTCCATCGATCACGTAATACTCATAGCCCCGAACATAATCGCCATAACCCAAACCGCGCTGTGTATAATAAGGCTGTTCGGTTCTTGAAGAGACCTTGCCGCGCACGCTTCCTGCAAGGTAAAAGCGATCGGATAATTTGAAATATTTCCTGGCCGAAGCGGTCACATACCAGAGGTCCACCTTTTCATCCTGCAGGATCCCCAGTCCTACTTTGTTGATGTCGCAATCAAGGTAATAGCCTTTCAGGGGATAAGCTTTGGAATCGCGGCAATCGCGTTTTGAAAGAAGATGGACCTGGAAAAATTCCATCGTGCGCGCGTTACCCTGGAAATAATCGGTCGTTAGTTTTTGAATGGTGTCCTCCACGTAACCGTTAAAATATTTTCCCTCAAGCATGCAGGAATTGTAAATGCCCTGCCTGTAGGTGTAGTTCAGCTTGGCCGATAATTCCCTGCGCGCGTAACTGCTGTGATCTTTGTAGTACAAAAGTTTGTTGAGATACGAGGCATAAGGTATTTCGTGGTTGCGCGTCCACACGAAGGACATGCCAATGCCCTGGCGCTGCTTTTTATCGATGTAGGGAATGCTGTAGGCAAAACCGTATTGCTCGTAATAACCGAATTGGGCGATGAGGGCGAAACGTTCCTTTCTTCCCCTGAAATTGTCGCGGTTCAAAAAGAAACCGTAATTGATGCGTGAAAGATCTTTGGTTTCCCACCAGGTATTGAAGTTCCGGTCAGCGATCTCGAAAATAGGAACGGGCCATGTATACCAGCGTTCACTCACACGTATCATTATTTTGGTGCTCCCAAAGCGGGTGTCGAACGTATCGATATTTGCAAAATTGAAAAGGGAGGAATTGAGAAGGTTTTGTTTCGATTTGAGAAAGCGGGTGGGAAGGTCGCGGTACGGGATGCTGTCGCCCTCTTTAAAGTTGAGTTCGCGCAGGATGATGTAGCGCTTGGTCACCTTGTTCCCGATGATGTTGATGCTGGTGATCTTAACATAGGCACTCGAATCGAACGTGTTTTTTTTGCTGCTGTCGGCAGGAGGACCGGCCGTTTGTTTCAGGAAGAACAAACCGGCAAAAAGATGAAGCAGCATGCAGGGGCCTTATATATTAAGGTAGTGGATGAATTCATCGAAGCGGCCCTTCATATCGCGGTCGTAATCGCCCAAATGGAAACTGGCTTTCACATTGTACCCGTAACGGTTAAATGTTTGCAGGATGGCCGAGAGGTCATCTTTATTCACCTTGAGTGTGAGTTCTATCTTGGTGGAGTCGGAATTGGAAGTGATGTAGCTGCTCAGGATCTTGGCATCGTTGCCTTCCACGATCTGCGCGATCTGCGCCAGTGAATAATCGTTGATGTTAAGCTCGAGAAGGATAATGCCGCCCGGCTCATGCACAAAAGGCATGGAAGCAATTTTCTGCATCAGGTTAACTGCCGTGAGGCAGCCGAGAAAATTATTTTTATCATCCAGTACAGCGATCAGGCTCAGGTGCAATCCTGAAATGAGTTTGAGCGCTTCAAAAGCGTGCTGGCCCTGGGTAACCGAAGCTTTGATGAGCGGTACCTTAAGTTTGCTCAATGCTTCTTTGGGTTTGTTGATGTCGATGAGCTCCGTATCGGAAACCAGGCCGAGGAACTCGCGTTTGTTCACCACCGGCAAATGCGAAACGCGGAATTCCTCCATCCACGCGAGCGCTTTGCTGGCGTGATCAGTGATCTTCAGCGGTGGGATCTCATCGTTTACCAGTTCAATGGCTAACATAGTTACAAAGTTAGCAAATATAGTTGTTGGTTGCCTGCTGCCTGTTATGGGTTGTCGGTTGTCATTATTACCTGGTAAATTGCACTTATATAAGAACTGGCAACCGATCACTAACAACCTTTTCCCTAATTTTGTGCCGTGACCAAACTCAGCGTCAACATCAATAAGATCGCAACATTGCGCAATTCGAGGGGAGGAAATATTCCCAGCGTGGAGAGGGCTGCGGTGGATTGCGAGCGTTTCGGTGCTCAGGGGATCACGGTGCACCCACGGCCTGATGAAAGGCATATCCGCTACAGCGATGCGCGCGCGATAAAGTCACTCATAAAAACGGAATTCAATATCGAGGGAAACCCGAAAGAGAAAAAGTTTGTCGACCTGGTCCTCGAGGTAAAACCAACGCAGGTTACTTTGGTTCCCGATGCGCAGGGCCAGCTCACTTCCGATCACGGCTGGGATACCATCGCGAATAAAGATTACCTCGTTGATATTATTTCTGTTTTCAAAAAGGCAGGCATACGCACTTCTATTTTTGTAGATGCCGATGTGCGCATGGTGGAAGGAGCGAAGGCAACAGGGACCGATCGTATTGAATTGTACACCGAATCTTATGCGAGAGATTTTGCAAAAGATAAGCACGCTGCGATAAAAACGTTCGTGGAAGCGGCAAAGCGTGCGAATGAATTGGGATTGGGATTGAATGCCGGTCACGATCTTAATATCGATAACCTTAAATTTTTTAAAGAGAATATTCCCGGTCTCCTCGAAGTTTCCATAGGGCATGCTTTGATCAGCGATGCGCTTTATTTGGGGCTGGAGAATACCATCCAAATGTATCTGAGGCAATTGAAGTGAATTGGCCCGCGCCACACCCTTCGACTACGCTCAGGGTGACATGCGCGCTTTTTTGGAGCGAGTTATTTAATGAAACTCTTCTCTCGTAAATACGGTTCCGGTCAACCGCTCATCATCCTGC
>DATDFI010000562.1:0-10070 GCA_036522695.1 Bacteroidia bacterium
ATCCTATAAATGAATTATGGGAATACAAGCAGTAAGATGATCATTACGCCCAAAATATTCCTTGCCGGTGATGCGAACGTGAAAAGCGCGGAAGCGCAGCGCTTGCGTATCACGCTGGAGCGGGCGGGATTTGCGATGAATGATCCGGGCATTTTGCTGAGCGATCCCATGGAATATTCCTGCTCGGTACATTTCATCGGTAAAAATTTCATTGAGGCTTCCAATGGAACTTCGATGGACGAGATCCATTTCAACAGTGTGCAGGAAGCCGTGAAGCAGAACCCGAAATTCAAAACCTTCATCTGGATGCCCGGTGAAACAGATTACAGCGATGCCGATAAAAAACAACTCGAATTCATCGAACGCGTGCAGAACCGGCTTTCCAACCACATGATCCTTTCCCGTGCTCCCTCCGCCATCCAATTCGTGGAAGATGTGCGGCTGATCATCGAACAGCATGCGAAAAAAATTTACGAGACGGAGCCGGCCGACATTTTCCTCATCTGCAACCAGGTGGATGAGAAAGAAGCGCTGCGCATTCAAACCATGCTGTCGGGCATCGTGAACCTGGTGAAGCTGGTGATCGTGCAGGATTCGGATATTGACTACGAAGAATATTCTGCCCAGCAGATGAACGTGAGCAAGCTCCCGGTGATCTATTACAAAAATGCATCCGACTGGGCCCTTCCTTTTGTACAACAGATATGGAAGCGTGTTGGCGGTGCATCGTACCGCACCCCCATACTTTTTGCCGGTGATGCTTCGGTGCCCGCCAATGAAAAGATAAATTTTAAAGCGCCACGTGTTACTTCCTTCGTTTTACCTCCCGAATTGATCCCTCTCGAGATCAAGGTGCAGTATGATGCACTCAGCGAAAAATCCTAAGTTTGCGGGATGAGCGGGTTGGACCCTAAACAACTATACGAGGAAAAAGAGAAACTCGAAAAATTGCGGCTGGAGCTGGAAGAAAAGAACCGGCAGATGTTCGCCATGTCGGAAACGGTTTACCGTGAAAAAAAGAAAGTGGAAGAGCAGCTCAACAAAATGCTGGAGGAAAAAACCCAGCTCGTAGAGCAGAAAAAACAGAACGAGGAGCAGGTGAAGATGCTTTGGCAGCAGAGCACCGCCATACACCAGGAAAAACAGCGCATCGACAAGTTGCGCACCGAGATCGAGTACCGCCACAAAGAAGTGATGGACAGCGTGCATTACGCCAAAAAGATACAGGAAGCCATTTTACCCGAGCGCAAAGAGATCCTCGAATCGTTTCCCGAATCCTTTATTTTATTCAAGCCCCGCGATATTGTGAGCGGTGATTTCTACTGGTTCTCTCAAAAAGCCGGGCAGACCATCATTGCTGCAGTGGATTGTACAGGACATGGCGTTCCCGGTGCATTCATGAGTATGATCGGGAACACGCTGCTCAACCAGATCGTGAATGAAAAAGGGATGCTGGTTCCATCCGAGATCCTGCATCACCTGGATGAAGAGATCACCGTGGCGCTCAAGCAAACGCAGGAAGATTCGGAATCCCGCGATGGGATGGACATCGCGATCTGCTGTTTTGATAAACATAAAAAAGAAATGCAGTATGCAGGTGCCATGCGGCCGCTGTATCTCATCCGCAACGATGAACTTATAGAAACAAAAGCCAGCAAGTTCGCAATGGGCGGGCACGACCTACAGCGCACCAAAGCATTCACCACCCACACCATCACCTTACAGAAAAACGATACCATTTATATCTCCACCGATGGCTTTGCCGACCAGTTCAACTCCACTGACAAGAAGCTGATGACAAAACGTTTCAAGGAGATCCTGCTTTCCATACAGGAAAAAAGCATGGAGGAACAGCATCAATATCTCGATCGATTTATTGAAGACTGGAAAGGCGGCATGGAACAAACAGATGATATACTCGTTATCGGGATCAGGGTATAAGAATTATGATTAATATTGAATGACAAAACATGGAACCTTATCACTCCTCCTCCACGCCCAAAACCCCGCTGCTCAAGTTCGATGCCGCCTCCGGCACTTTTGAGATGAGCGGAAAATCCATTCCTGAAAATACAGCCGGCTTTTATAAACCTTTGATCGATTGGCTGGACCGCTACAGCGAAAATCCCGCTGCTGCCACCACGCTCAATATACAGCTTGACTACTTCAACACCAGCTCGTCCAAATCCATCATGGAGATCCTCAAGCGACTGGAGCGCCTCGAAAAAAGCGGGAAAAGCAAAGTGCTGGTGAACTGGCTTTATGATGAGAATGATGAGGACATCCAGGAGACCGGTGAGGATTATAAAAGCCTTGTGCCGGTTAGCTTTCAATTGGTGCCCATAAAAAAATAGAACAAGCCTGTTTTTAAAAGGTCCCTTTTCTCAAAAGGGATTTTTATTTTTGGGAGATGTTACGATCCCAATTTGCAGGCCTGCTTACACTTATTTTACTGCTGTTCTGCCCGGGAAGCACTTATGCCGGGGATAAATTTCTCGATTCGGCCGAAGCCATTCTCAGCCATGCGCCATCCGACAGCAGTGCGATCCGCTTTGCAAAAGGATTCACCGGGCAATGCATAGCGCAGGGGCGCTACAAGGATGCTGAATATTTCTCACGGAAAGTTCTGGCACTTTCTGAAAAGAACGGGCGTACGGCCGACAAGGCCTGGGCGCTCAATCATCTCGGGATCGTGAATTATATGCGTTCCGATTTTTTGCAATCACTTTCCTTCTACAAACAGGCGCTTGAATTGCTTCGCGACCTGAAAGATACCCGTAATGAGGCGAATGTGACGTATAACATAGGCATGGCCGAAATGAATCTCGGCAATTATCCTGAAGCCCTTAAAAACGATTATGATGCCCTGGAACTCTTCGGGACACTTAATGACAACGCAGCGGTGGCCGAAACGTATAATAACATCGGCAACATTTGTCTTCAACAGGGCAGTTTTGACGATGCCCTTAAGAACTATCGTTTATACCTGAAATTTTGCGAAAAGCTGAACGACAGTCTCGGCCTGGCGAGATGTTATAACAATATTGCCGCGGCCTTGCTCGAGCAGGCCAAAAGAAAAAAGCAAAGAACAGAGCGCATCGCCTTGCTGGATGAAGCGCTGGCGAACAACCTTTTGTCGCTGCAGTTACGAACAAAGATCAACGACCAGCAGGGCATTGTGACCTCGTACAATAATATTGCACAACTTAAAGAAGAGAACTCGAGACTTGAAACCGGGCCGGGCGCACATTTATCGCTGTTGCATGAAGCATTGAAATACTACGAGCTTTCGCTGAAGCAAGCGAGAGCGATCGAAGATCTTGCGCAGGTGGCTTGCGAGCTGTACAGCCTGGCGCACCTCCACACGCAGCTTGGTGATTTCGCCCGCGCGCAGGCCGAACTGGATGAAGCACTGGCCGTTTCCAAAAAAACAGGCGTTAAAGAGGAGATCAAGCTGACCTATCTTTTTCTTTCCGAACTGGATAGCGCAAAAGGCGATCTCCGCTCGGCTTATATGCATTACCGTCTTTTTATCACGTATCGCGACAGTCTCACCAATGAAGAGAATACGCGTAAAATGGTTCAGTCGCAGATGCAATTTGAATTCGATAAAAAAGATGCAGAAACGAAAGCTGAGCAGGAAAAAAAAGATGCGCTCGCTTCAGAGGAGAACCGCAAACAACGCATGATCCTGTGGTCGGTGATGGGAGGATTATTACTCATGCTCGCCTTCTCCGTTTTCATGTACCGCAGCTACCTCGCGAAAAAAAGAACGAACCGGGAGATCACATTGCAAAAAGAGGTCATAGAACAAAAACAAAAGGAGATCCTCGATTCCATACATTATGCCAGGCGCATCCAGCGTTCGCTGCTCCCTGGAGAGCAATATATTGCCCGCGCACTCAAAAAACCGGGGAAATGAGATGTGCTGAACTTTCTCCTTTCGTATCGCCAATACCGTAAAAGAAGAACGGCCTGATCAGATCAAGCCGTTCCCGGAAATTTATTTGATCTCCTGCGGAGGAGGAGGAGGCGCATCCGTTTTTGTTTTAGGCTCCTCCTTGGGTTTACGGTGGAGGTTGTACCCGAGCATGATCTCGTGCGTGCCTCTGCCGTACGCGCCAATATCGGAAGTGGTCACATCGTAAGCGTACCCGAAGATCAACGCATCTTTATAAGTATAACCGAACATGAGCGCGATGGCCGCCCCCGAACGGTAAGCCGCACCCACATAAAATGTTCTCTTGTAATCCACGCGCACCAACGCATCCACCTGCGTAGGTGCACCGCCTACATGTTTGATGAGCAGCGAAGGGTCGATATCAATGTTATCCGACATTTTGAGCGTAATGCCCGTATTGAAATAATAATGCCTGCGTTCCTGCATCACGTAAAAATCCTGTGAAGGAGAGATCTTTATTTCGAGCATTTGCGGAATGGAGAATCCAGCGAAGAAATTTTTGGTCTTGTAAAACGCACCGAAACCTATGTTGGGATTGTACGCTTTAAAATTTCCCTGCGACATGAGCACTTTATCCGAATGATCATTGGGTCCGAAATTAAGCTGGTTCACATCGAGACGGTACAGGTAAAACATACCGGAAATGCCGAATGAAAGCAGTGACTCCTTCCCCACTTTAAAATGATACGCATATGTTCCATTCAGTCCCGTTTTTGAAACCGGGCCCAGCTTATCGGTGAAAACATAACCGCCCAATCCTATCTTTTTCTGGTCCCAGCCCGAATTCAAACTGATGGTGTTGGTCTTCGGATTCCCGTTATCGAACCCGGCCCACTGGTTGCGGATGATGCTCCGTATTTCAGTATAGCCCTGTAGCCCCGCAGCAGCCGGGTTGAGCACGAACGAATTTTGCAGGTACTGCGTGTACAGCGGTTGTTGCTGTGCAAGTGCAAAGGCACATGCAAAAAGCGAAGGGATGAGAATAATTTTTTTCATGACTCTGGTTTAAGCAAGCATTAACGGATAAGTGTGATATCGCCCTGCTGCGCATCTTTGCCGGGGCTGTTGAAATCAATGATGTAATAATAAACTCCACCCGGAAGCTTTTGCCCCTCACTCGATGTGCCGTCCCAGTTGTTTTTGTAATCGCTGTTTTCGTACACTTTATTTCCCCACCTGTTGAAGATGCTAACCTTAACATTGCTGTACAGGTCGAGGTTGCTGATCACCCACATATCATGATCACCGTCTCCATTGGGTGAAAACGCATTGGGAATAAAAAGGCAAGCTTCGGTTTGCACATCGGTGATCGTGACCGTGTCCTGTATCTTACAACCATTATTGTCCGTCACCGTTAATACCAGTTGCGCTTCACCAAGCGATGAAACATTTTGCGTGTTGTAAGTTTGATTAGGCGTAGTGGAAACATTCACCCAGGAATAAGTGTAAGGCATTGTTCCTCCACTCACCGTTGAAGTTGCCGAGCCGCTTGCATAGTGGCACTGCGCATCAATATGCGTGGTGGTAAGTGTGAGTGCGGCCGGCTCACCTATCGTCACCGAGACGGAAAGCATGCAGCCATTGCTGTCGCTCACCATCACCGTATATGTTCCGGCAGCAAGGCTATCCGCCATCGCAGTGTTCTGGTTGAGCGGGTCGGACCAACTGTAGGTATAAGGATTATTCCCCCCGCTTACCGTCACTGTTGCCGTTCCATTATTTGAACCGAAACAAAGTGCATTCGTGTAAGCGATATTCATGCTCATCGGGTTGATGTTGCTCACGGTAACCACTGTACTCTGGGAGCAACCGTTCGCATCGGTCACCACCACTGAATAATTCCCTGCCGACAAACCGTAAGCCGTGGGAGTGGTTTGACTGAACGGGTCGTTCCATTGATAAGTGAAAGGCGGAGTTCCACCGTTTGGCGTTACCGTTGCGGTGCCGTTGTTGCCATTCCCGCAAATTACCGGTGTGGTGCTTGCGTTAAGTGCGAATATGGGATTCACGTTCACGTTGGCGATCACCGTACTGCTGCAGCCTGCCGCACTGGTTCCCGTGCAATAATACGTTGTTGCGGTTGTAGGATTTGCTGTCACCACCGCACCCGTTGTAGAACTCAATCCCGTTGAAGGACTCCACGAATATGTACTTGCACCGCTCGCATTCAGGTTCACAAAACTTCCCTGGCATATCGCCACCGAAGAAGGGGTGACCGTAACAGCAGGCAAAGGGTTCACCGTAATCGTTACCAGTTTTACGGAGTTGCCGCAGCTTGGTGTGGTTCCGGTAACAGTATATGTTGTAGTCACAGTAGGAAATGCCATTACGTTTGCACCGGTGGTAGTATTCAATCCGGCTGCCGGTGCCCATGAATACGTTTGCGCGCCTGTTGCCGTGAGCGAGATCGTATCTCCCGCACAAATGGTTCCTGTAGGAGGATTTACCGTTACGTTAGGCGGCTGGTTCACTCCTACCACAGCAACTGCGGTATCGCTGCAGCCATTCGCTGCAGTAACAATTACCGAATAACTTGTGGAAGTGGTGGGGTTTGCTGTAACTGTTGAAGCTGTGGTGCTGCTCAGGTTCTGCGAAGGCATCCAGGAATAACTTATTCCACCGCCTGCACTCAGCGAAACGTTATTGCCGCTGCATATTAATGTATTGGACGGATTAACCGTTGCTACAGGGGCCGGGATGGACGTGAGGGTAACGGTGGCCGTATCCATGCAACCGTTATTGTTTCCAATCACCATGTAAGTGGTGGTGGTGGTGGTGGGGAGCGCATTCACATTCGCCCCGGTAGTGGCGCTCAATCCTGCTGAGGGACTCCAGCTATACAAAGGGGCCCCGCTTGCACTCAGTGCTATGGGTTGATTGGAACAAACGTTTGCCGATGTAGGGGAAACGGTAACCGTGGGATATGCGTTCACAAAAACAGTAACGGTTGAACTCGCTGTGCACCCGTTCACATCGGTGCCCACTACCATGTAGGTGATGGTTGCCGTAGGTGTTGCGGTAACTGTTGCGGTAGTGGTATTGTTCAACCCCGTTGAAGGACTCCAGGCATAAGAAGAAGCCCCGCTAGCAGTAAGGTTGATGGATTGCCCGATGCAAAGGTTAACGATGTTGGGATTTATAGAAATGGTTGGTGCGGAATTGACAGTGATCGTGACAAGATCCGTTGAGGGATTGCAAGCTCCATTGCTGATGGTCCACTGAAAAACATTAGGCCCGGCTGATAAGCCGGTCACCTGCGAGTTAGGCTGGTTGGGATTTGTTATTGTTCCGCTTCCGCTGATGAGTGTCCACGTTCCGGTTCCTATCGTTGGAGTATTACCTGAAAAGCTGGTGGTTGTGGTGGCGCACAATTGCTGGTCAGGACCAGCATTGGCCGTTGTGGGAACATCATCAACGGTGATCACCACCTGGTCGATGGAATTAGGACAGGGATCATTTGCGATGGTCCATTGATAAGTATTCACTCCTATGCTCATCCCGGTCACCGAGGTTGTGGGTGAAAACGAGTTGGCGAAGGTCCCGCTTCCATTGATAACGGTCCATTGCCCCACTCCCACTGTGGGAGTATTCCCTGCAAGTGTCACTGAAGCGGTAGTTACGCAAACAGTCTGATCCGGCCCTGCGTTGGAAGTAGTGGGTGGGCCGTTAACCGTAATATAATTGGTGCGTGTGAACGTGTCGCTTCCTGATCCATTGGTAGCGGTGAGTGTTACCGAATAAACACCCGGAGTGTTATAAGTTATCGTAGGGTTCTGCAGGTTGGAAGTGGATGGTGTTCCACCCGGGAATGTCCAGCTCCAGGCCGTTGGACCGTTGGTCGACAGGTCGAAGAAGCCAAGGGTTTGCCCGGCACAGGTAAAGTTGGTGTCGGCCGAAAAGTTGGCCACCGGGGCCTGTGCGTTTAGCGCAACGGAAATAAGCAATACTGAAAAAACGAGGATATATCGCTTCATGAAAGAGAGGTTTAAAGGGTAAAGGGAAGCTTATAGAACCGACCAAATATAAAAAAATTGTCTATCAAAAACGGCCCGCCATCGACTTTTTTGCGCCTTGTAAAAACCCTTTTAGACCCTTCGACTAAATGCAAAATTAAATGGCGATGAGGGGGCCTTTTATTTTTTACATTTGTCCGCTTCTTTTCCGCTCCGTGCAACAAGGCCATCATAGCCATCTCAATCGTGTTACTGCTGCAGGGCTCCTTGTAACCTTAGGGATCATTTTTGGTGATATCGGTACTTCACCGCTGTATGTGCTCAAAGCGATCATCGGTGACCGGCCGGTTTCCCCGGAGCTTGTGAAGGGCGGTCTTTCCTGCATTTTCTGGACCCTTACTTTGCAAACCACGATCAAGTATGTGATCCTGGCGCTGAGGGCTGACAACAAAGGGGAGGGCGGCATTTTCTCGTTATATACGCTGGTCAAACGAATGAAGGTAAAATGGCTCATTGTGCCGGCCATGATAGGAGGAAGCGCGTTGCTGGCTGACGGGATCATCACTCCTTCCATCTCCGTTACTTCGGCCGTTGAAGGTCTTGACAAAGTGGTACCGCACATTGAGCGTTCCACCATTCTTACCGTGGTGATAATCATCCTCACGACCCTGTTCTTTCTCCAGCAATTCGGGACGCGTTTTGTTGGAAAAAGTTTCGGGCCTGTGATGCTGGTTTGGTTCCTCATGCTGGGTGCGCTGGGCATTGCCTGCATCACGCGCGACCCGGGCGTACTTGATGCGATGAATCCCCTGTATGCCTATCGCCTGCTGGCTGAATACCCGGAAGGGTACTGGCTGCTGGGCGCTGTTTTTCTTTGTACCACCGGTGCGGAAGCTTTATACTCCGACCTGGGCCATTGCGGCAGGAAGAACATACGTGTTTCCTGGATCTTTGTAAAGGCCATGCTTCTCCTGAATTATTTTGGACAGGGCGCCTGGCTGTTATCCGAAAAAGCGGGACAGATCATCGCCACGTATAAGATCGATAAGCAAACGGGCCAGGTGGTGGTTGAGAACGGCAAAAAAGTGATCGATCATGTGCTGAATCCTTTTTATGAAAGCATGCCGCACTGGTTCCTCTACATCGGGCTTTTTATTGCTACTGCTGCCGCCATTGTCGCCAGCCAGGCATTGATCAGTGCATCCTTCACCCTCATCAACGAGGCCATGCGCCTTAATTTCTGGCCCAAGCTGCGCATCGTATATCCCACCGAAACGAGGGGACAGATGTACATTCCCGCGATCAATTGGTTCCTTTTTGCCGGGTGCCTGGGTATCGTACTGGGCTTCCAGAGTTCTTCGAACATGGAAGCTGCTTACGGCCTTACCATCAACTTCGACATGCTCATGACCACCACCCTGCTAACATTCTATATGATCATGAGACGCTACACCTGGGCCTTCATCGTTTGGTTTGTCCTTACCTATTACCTTATCGAGTTCGCATTTCTTACCGCCAACCTCGACAAGTTTCCCCATGGCGGCTGGGTAAGCTTCATGATCTCCATTGTGCTGATCTTTGTGATGGCCACATGGTTCTTCGCCCGCAAGATCCGCAACCGTTACGTAGAGTTTGTGAAGGTGGACGATTATCTTCCATTGCTGGCCGACCTGAATAAGGACCTGAGCATCCCTAAATATGCCACCCACCTCGTGTACCTCACCAGTGCCGACAAGGTGGACGAGATCGAAGCAAAGGTGATCTACTCCATTTTGCAGAAGCAGCCCAAGCGGGCCGATACATACTGGTTCGTGCACGTGGACGTGAAGGATGAGCCTTACCGGATGGACTACCGTGTGACAAAGATGCTCAATGATGACATCATCCGCATCGATTTCAAACTCGGGTTCCGCGTAGCTCCCCGCGTGAACCGAATGTTCCGCCAGGTGGTACAGGATATGGTTAAAAAACAGGAAGTAGACATCACCAGCCGTTACGAATCGCTCAACCGCAATAACGTGATCGGGGATTTCCGTTTCGTGGTGATCGAAAAATTCCTTTCGCTCGAGAACGAATTGCCTTTTTTCGAGAAGATCATCCTCGATATTTATTTTGTGCTCAAGCACCTGAGCTTATCCGAGGAGCGCGCCTTCGGA
>DATDFI010000563.1:0-4441 GCA_036522695.1 Bacteroidia bacterium
AGGAGGACAGGGCGGGTTACATCCGGAAGAATGAAGTGCTGGCCGAAATGCAGGAGGAGCTTCAATCACTCCGCAAGCAGGTCTCAGAATTGGAGAAGCGATGTGAGCTGCTTGAGAAGGTGAATAAACTGCAGGAAGAGAAGCTGGGCCGCAAAAAGAAGAACTGAGCTCTACATTTGATTTCTCATCAAAACCAAATGGTGGTCATCATGCTCGGCCACAAAGAATGCCATGTCGACCGGGCGCATTTGCACCTGGAGCCGGGGATGAAGCGCAGGAATGTGAAGTGTTTTTTCATCCAGTTGTTCAAGCCGTTTTAGAAAATGCGCTCTTGTTTCCCGGAAGTCCGATAAAAGTGCTGTTGCATCCGTATTATTGTGATCGGCAATATTTGTTTTAGCATTGCTCATATCGGCCGCACGAAGCCCTGTTTTCCCCGCAATAAAATCATCTATCCTCCCTTCATGCAATTCTTCCAGGTCCATAAGATGTCCTATGTGTTCCTTGATGCTCCATTTGCCACCAACTTTCCGGGAAAGGAAATGCTCATCTTTTCCTTTAATGAGTTCTTCAATGCGTGGTGCCGTTCCCCTCAAGCGCTCGAGAATAAAAGTGAAATGCGTGACGGGAAAATCGAAATTGAATTTCCGCTCTAGCCAGGGAGTGTGTTTGGGTAAGGTCAAAAGCCAAAAAAGTTAAAAGTTATTCGTTCGTTAAAGGTTGATCGTAAATGCCGAATAACTCATCATCAAAGCCCCGTGATCACTTTATCCTTAGGGAATTTCACGGAGAAACTGAATTTCATTTTCGAATTCTCGCCCGCCTTCAGCTTGAGCGCCCAGGATAATTTACCAGTAGTTGCATCATATTTTGCATTGGACGATTCGAGCAGTTCCACTTCCACTTCCTTATTTTGCGTAACCGGCACCTGGTCCTCGATGTCGATCTCTATATCCTGTTTCTTTTTGTTGCGTATGGAGATCTCGTAGGTGTAGGTTTCCTTTTTATTCAAACCGATCACTTTCTTTTCGCAAAGGTCCTTCAGCTTCACGCGATCTACCACCACGTTCTTGTCGCGGCCCAATGAAATATCAAGTGTGTCGGAAGTGTTGCGCGCATCGATGTAAGATTTGCCAACGTACATTCCCTCGTAAAATACGTTTGCCTCGCCCGACAAAAGATTGTACTGGTCCCAGCCGGTGATCCTGGCCAGCAGGAAAGCATCTTTGTCGAGCTTGGGAGCCGAGTAATAGCGATAGCTGGCGGGTACACTGTAACTCTGTATATCCACCGCGTAAGGTTTGTTGTCGGTGGGAATACTGTAAGGGATCGCGATGTCGAAACTAGTGCTGACCTGGTTATCGGTCACCGTGGTGTAATTCGCGGTGGTTTGGTTGTTCACCGGTTCATCCCCAACGGTGGTCTCTGATTCGGTTTGCGTAGTGGTTGGGGCAGGAGCATTACTGTAACCACCGCTGCCGTAAGCGCTCGTCTTGTTGTAATTGTTTTTCTGGTAAACGTAAGGAGTGGAAGGATAGATCCACCAGGTTACGAGATTGGGTTTGTTGCCGCTCTGGTAAGGGTTACTTGTAGAAAGCGTGAGCTTTACCCCATCCCAGTCGTACCCGGTGTTTTGCCATACGTTAGCCTTGTATTCCAGTTTTATTGGAGAGGCATTGTCAATGGCGCGAATATCGTAGCAGGGTGCCCATCCTGCAGTGGAAACAACATAACTCAAGAACAGTTTGGCATTCACTGCCGTTTTGCACGATACACTCACGGTGATCTCGCTGCTTACTTTTTTTTGTTTGGCGTTAAGATCATTCAGCTGGAGTGTGATCTTGTCGATCTGTTCCTGCAGTTTTTTCTGCTTTTGTTTGGTCTCCAGTTTTTTGAATTGTATCTCGGTGAGCCGGGTGCGGATGAGATTGGCTGCCTTTTCCAGTTCGGCAACATTCACACCGGTATTGGTCCCTCCAATGCTTTTGTTGGCCATCAGCATTTGCTCTTCCTGGTCGTATATCTTCCACATGCTGGTTTGTATGTCGATACGGTCGTGGAGATTTTCCAGCGAGTCCTGTAGGTTCTTCACTTCTTTGGGCACATCATTCGGGTTGAGGTAATTCATTTTGCGCACCACCGAAAGAATAGTGAAATCACCTTCACCTCTTGCCTGTATGTTGTTGTCATTTATATACTGTGAAAGATCTTCGAATACCACGTTGGTAGTGCCGGGCGAAAGGCTTACGTTGGCGGTACTGGTGATCTGCGCACCACTCAGGAAAACGGTCACTTCTTTGATGTCAGGGTGAACCCTTTTTTCGTTCTCCTTTGCGAAGCTTAAAAATGCAGTGAGCATTAGGCAAACCGTGATGGCCGACTTTTTCATGTGTTTGGATCTTTAATGGGTTACAAATGTAAAATAATGACCGGACTATCTGTAAAAAGGAATAGGAAGCAATTGGGTTTGCTTCCTATTATCATCTTTTATGCCGTGTTTATCCTATGAATTCAAATTCGACAGGGTTTGGTCCTTTGGATACTTGACCGAGAAGCCGAACCGGAATTTTTTCGAATCGGAAGTGCTTACTTTCATGGACCAATTCAGTTTGCCGGTCTCTTTATTGTACTTCCCATCCGATGATTCCACGAGGTCAACGGTAATATCCTTGTTTTGCGAAACAGGCACCTGGTCTTCTATTTCTATTTCGATATCCTGTTTCTTTTTATTGCGTACGGTAAATTCATACATGAAGGTTTCCTTTTGCGTGCTGCCGATGAGCTTACGCTCCGAAAGATCCTTCAGTTTTTCTCTCGATACCACCACATTTTTATCACGACCCAACGAAATGTCGAGTGTGTCCGAAGTGTTCTGCGCGTTGATCACCGAGCGTCCCACATACGTTCCCTCGTAAAAAATATTTGCATTCCCGCTCAGCAGATTATATTGGTCCCATCCGGTCACTTTTGCGATCAGGAAAGCATCCTTGTCAAGCTTGGGTGCGCAATAATATTTATAGGAAGCGGGGATGGTGTAGGTTTGCACATCAACCGCGTAAGGTTTATTATCCGAAGGAACATCGTAAGGCAGGCTGATGTCAAACGAAGTGTTCACCTGGCTTTGCGTGATGGTCGTATAAATGGAAGTATTCTCACTCACTTTGGTGGAGTCGGCATTGAAATCCCAGCCGGTTATGTTCGGTTTTTCTTTCCTTTTACTGCTCAGGATGATCTTGTCCATTGGGCTGAACTGGTCGTTCTTCCCGTCACTGTTTGGAGACATCGTGTAATTTCCTCCTTCGCTATCATCAATGTAAGAAACGGGTTGGTAGGGATAGATCCACCACACCGCCATATTGGGCTTGCTGCTGCTCTCGTAAGGATTACTGGTAGCTAAAGTGAGTTTCACATTTTTCCAGTCGTAACCGGTGTTTTGCCAAACATTGGCGAGGTATTCCAGTTTAATAGGAGAGGAGTTATCCGTTGCGCGGATATTGTAGAAGGGTGCCCAGCCCGCGCTTTGGAGCACATAAGTAAGGTACAGCTTCGCATTCACATTGCTCTTGCACGAAACGGTAATGCACACCTCGCTCGTCACTTTTTGTTTTTTTGCATTCAGCTCGCTCAACTGCCCATCTATCTTTTCAATTTGTTCCTGTAATTTTTTCTCTTTGATCTTTGTCTCCAGTTTCTTCGTTTCGATCTCCGTTAAACGGGAACGGAAAAGATCGGCCGCTTTCTGAAGCTCGGTCACGCTCACACCTGTGTTCTTGCCTCCAATATCCTTATTCGACATCATCATCAATTCTTCCTGGTCGTATATCTTCCACATGCTTTGCTGCAGCTCGAGTTTGTTTTGGAGCGATTCCAATGAATCCTGTAACTGGGCGATCTCTTTGGTGGTCACATTCTGATCGAGATAATTCATCTTTTTCATTACCGATAAAATGGTGAGCTCGCCATTTTATTGATAATTCATCTTTTTCATTACCGATAAAATGGTGAGCTCGCCTTCGCCTCTTGCCTGGATGTTATTTTCATTCACATCTTTCGAAAGGTCCTCGAAGATCACCTGGGTGGTGCCGGGCGCAAGATTTACATTGGCCGAACTGGTGACCTGGGCCCCGCTCAGGTAAACGGTCACCTCTTTGATCTCTGACTTAACACGCTTTTCATTTCCTGTCGCGAAAGCGGAGAAAGGAAGGTAAATGGCAATGAGTACAAGCATCTTGTTCATGGTGTGGGTTTTTATGATACGGTTAAAAGATGCGGGCCTTAATGAGATTCCATAAGCATATAAACAAAAAAAACGCCCCTTCCGGAGCGATTTTCTTCGTATGAAACGGGGTTTAGTTCCTGTTCCCTGTAAACCTAAGGATAAAATAAAGCAGGGTTGCAATGGAGGCGAGTGCCGCAACCACGTAAGTATAAGCGGCCCACT
>DATDFI010000564.1:0-4362 GCA_036522695.1 Bacteroidia bacterium
CTGGTGCCCGCCACTATCCTTCCCGCTTTGCCATATAGCTCCTGCACTTTGCTCAGCGGCATTCCTATTTTTATTCCTCTTCCCGATGCAGCAGAGTATTTATAACCCGTAAAAAGGAAGGAGATCTCCTGCTTGGGATAAGTGTAGGTTTTGATCTGGAGCGCGGTGCACAAGGCATCTGATTTCGACAGCACTTTCATTTTCGGCTTGTCATCGTTCTGCTTTTTGATCTCGGTCATGTCCGCATCACCGAGTACCGCTTCGAGCAGGGAGGCATCGATGGTGTTTATGCTCTCTTCGTTATTCGAAGGTTTTTCGGTGGTGTCGTCCACTTTGTAGATGTAGCCGAAATTGCCTGTTCCGTCAAGTGCATTCAGGTTCATCTGCGCCACGTTCTTATTCCCGGTAAGCGCTTTGGTGAACTCCACTTTGGCTTCTGCATTTTTTCCATCTGAGGCGAGAATGATGCCACGAGCGATGCTTGCATTCGCCATCATCACCAGGTCTTTATTTTTTTCGGCAATGCTGTATCCCTTGCCGGCCATGGCAAGTCCCAGCTCCTTATCATCGAGTAATGCGTAAACCAAACCGAGGTTCACATAAGCGGGAGCATATTCCTTGTCGAGGCGATTTGCCGATTCGAACATTTCTTTGGCGGAGTTGAGTAACTCCTGGCGCTTGGCTACTTTGTCTTCCGACAAACCTTTTTGCCCGCCCTTGTCCATCCGGGTATCGGTCTCGAGGGAAAACGGGTAAACGAATTTCAATTCTCCTTCTTCGAACAAGCTGAGGGCTGCAAGTGAATAAGCCGCACCTTCGTTGTTGTAGATCTCGCGGCTGGGAAAGGTGGCGAGAATGTTATCGTAAATATTGCCTGCCTTTTCATACTCACCGATCAATACCAGGTAATTTGCAGCATCAAAAAGGGGGATCATTTTGTTCAGCATCTTGGTAGATGTTTCGCAGATCTTTACCCGCTCCTGTAAAGTAGGATAGCCATACGTTTCACTGGGAACATCGGCTGTTTTGTAAAACTTGGTGAAGAAATCGCCTCCAACGGTGAGTGTATTGAAACCGGCCATATACCCGAAGATACCCCCGAAATAATCGGCCTGCGTTTCCATCTCGGCTTTGCGCGCTTCGTTCTCATTCACCGTGTAGATCTTTTCGGAGATCTTCAGGTATTCATTCTTGGTGGCGAAATCATAACCCCAGGTATGGTCCTTGTAAAAGTGAGCGAGCTCATGGCCGAGCACCAGCGCCAATGCATTTGCCGAATCCTTTCCGAAAGAAGAAGCTACATCATAAACGCCTTCGCCCAGGTTAACGGTATTGTTGGATGGATCGTAGTACGCGTTGAGGTAAGGATCAGGATCGCTGAAAATAAAATTGAAGGTCGGTTGCTTGCGCGTGTCCTTAATAGTGTTGGCGATCTTGTTGTAGATGTCGCGGGAGAATTTCTCTTTGTTCTTTTGCTTTGGTGTTTGAGCGTTCGCGATGATGGCGCTGAAGGTAAGGCAGCCGATCACAGCCATTCGTAAGGTTTTCATATATTGTTTTAAGGTTAGTAGGAGGGCAGTCCTGTATTTTTTATTCCACGTTTTTTAGTTTTTCCTTCACTGCGTCCACCACTTTCTGTTGCGCTTCTATCTCCGATTTCTTTTTTGCCTGGTCTTCTCCATTCTGCTTCAGGTCGTCCTGCGCTTTCTTGATCTTTTCCTGGTAATTCTTGATGTCATCGTTCAGGTCTTTGTTCTTTCCTTCCAGGTCCTTTTGCTGGTCGTTGAGTTTATTCAGCAGCTTGGTAGCGATGGAAAGCTGTTCTTCTATGGCATCTTTCTGCATTTTCACCGCGAGGTTCTCTATCATTTCCTTCGCCACTTTGTACTGGTCGCTGTGCTGCGATGAATTCATGAAGGCTCCGCCCAGGTCGAAGGCCACGATAAGCTGGTTCTCCCCGTCTTTTATCTTTTTCACTTTCGCATACATGTCGATGGTATTGTTGCCGATCTTTTTGATCATGCCGTGATCACCGAACAAACCGTCATCCTTACTCGATACTTTAAAGTCATTGTCCTTCATGAAACTTTTTACTTCTTTCAATATGTCATCGGCACTCACTTCGTAAATGGTAACCACCATCGCGTTGTTATTACCGCCTCCGATGTTCTCTTTCGATTCACTCACTTTCACTTTTTGCGCAAATCCCGCTGCAGTGCACAGCATCAGCGCCAGGGTAACGATCTTCTTCATGGGGATCTTTTTTAAAGGGTTAATAAAGATATAAAATTAGGATGGTAAACAAAAATCAATCAATATCGGTGATTCCTCCCGAGACAATGAATTTAAGCGTTTCGGACGAAGAGGCATCAATGGGCGTCACATTTTCTTCGGGTACGATAATGAGCGTTCCGGAAAAGGCATAAGAGTTGGGCATATACACGGCTACTTTCCCATCTTTTACACCAAGATCGGCAAGCTCGGTTTGCGTGATGAAGCCGAGCTGCTGTATGTTGTTCTGCCTGTCCATCAGCACCATTACCGGGCGATTGAACTTTTTCTTATTGCCCACGAATGCCGACATCAGGTCCTTCACCGAGCTGTAAACGGTTTTGAACAAAGGTGTTTTTTCAGCCACACGGTCCATCACCAGTAACAAGGGTTGTACCACAATAGTAGAACCTATCATCCCTATAATGATGATCACCAGAACCACCGCCACAACACCAATGAGCGGGTCAACATAAGGATTCACCGAGACCCCTGTTTTCATAAGCAGGGCCCCTACTTTTGAAAAAATATAATACATCACGTAAAGCGAAATGCCTACCGGAACGGTAATGAGCAAGCCCTGTACGAAATAGCGGATAAGCGTCTTCATGAGGCAGCCAGTTTTCGTAAAAATACCTAATTCGGTACAAAACTTGTAATAGAGGTTGATCCCCGGTTTTTAAAACAAATAGCTATGAAAAGGATCTTGTTTGCCGTCTTTGCCCTTTTAACATTCAGCCTTCTGCCGCGTGCTGCAGGTGCGCAGACTTGCGGGCCTGGAGGTTATGGTTGTCCAGGTTACGGTTTTCACCCGCACCACGGTCATTATGGGCCCATGGTGGCGCCTCCGCCTCCCCGCCCCGTTAAAGTTTGGGTGCGTGGGCATTGGGCGATGGGCAGGTATGGAAGGATGAGGTGGATCCCTGCGCATTGGGAATGGATGTAAAATGAAGAGCAAGCGATAAGCTCTCAGTATGAAAATTATTTTCCTTCCTTATAAATGGGAACTGTTGAACAGGGCTCACCGTACATGATGCTTTTGGCTACGGGGCGGAGCAGGCGTGTAAGTTCCACGTACGCGCTTTCGGGAACGGGCAAGTTGCTGCAGCCTTTTATTACGATGCGCTTGCCGCGATAATCTTCTGGGTTTATTTTTGAAAGCGCATCGTTGAAGAGGACGGTTTCGAGCGTTTTAAGGTCACCGAAAACGATCTTTTTTGCGAAGGGAGAGAGTGCGGTGGTGAGCAGCATATAGGCCCAGGTGGGCACAACGGCATCGGCTGTGCAGGTAATGGCTGCGTAAGCACCTTCGTACTTTTTCCAGTTCTCATTTTTTACATATTCACGAAAATCCTTTTCACGCAGTATCAATCCTTGGAATAAATTATCTTTTACATCAATTAGGATGCGGTTGCCTTGCGGGAAATAGTCCTCGAGGTTGAATTCGATGAGGCCGCTTTCGGAGACCCGATTTTTAATCTCTTCGGTCATTCGTAACTTTTGAAATCTGGAATCGCTGGATAGGAAGCCAGATATATTCGCCAATAATTTTTTCATTCAGGCTCATTCCAACTTCCATTACCACTCCACCGAAATCTGCGAGATTAGGATTGACACTGATTATCTGCCCGAAGCATTCGTAATCCCAATTGTCCCCTATTGGGATCATTTCCTTTTTCTTTTTGGTATTTTTTGAAAAGATATCTTCCCACCTCGCATCGAAATCTAAAAATGAGAATTCAACATCACAACTAGAATTTTCATCAAAATCGCTTAGAAAGGAAAAAGCCCGAAACTTTTTGTCTCCTATTGAAAAGAATACAGTCCCTTCTTTAAGCTCCTTGCCTAGAAACCAATCGACCTTGTCAATTTGTACTTTGGTAATTGGACTTACACTATCCATTGCCATTTTTTTTAACGGGTCTAGTCTCTCAATACTCCGTTACATAAATCCCAACTCCACCTGTGCCACCTCGCTCATCATATTTTTATCCCAGGGCGGATCGAAGGTCAATTCAACTTTAGCTGATTTTAAACCCGCAATATCCCGCAGCTTTTGCTCCACTTCGGGCGGTAAGGTTTCGGCCACCG
>DATDFI010000565.1:0-2560 GCA_036522695.1 Bacteroidia bacterium
GTAAGTTTTGTTTTCATCGCTGATAATGTTTTGCGATGCAAACATATCTCCTCCGCAAGGCCGCTCGTACTACATCCCCGGCCTGTTCACGTCACATGTAAGATTTTTTATAAATCCGTTATGGCGCTGCATTCAATAATAGGCCACTTTGGAGGGGATGAGCTCCTCCTTTACTTCGGGGCGGATGGTCATCACGGGTATGGGGCAGTGGTTCACCACCTGGCGCGCGAAGGGACCAATAAAGATCCCGGTCACTTCTTTTTCCCATTCTGTCATGATCACGACAAGGTCCATCTTCTTTTCACGGGCCATTTCCATGGTGAGTTTGGCATAGTTTGTCCCGGTGAGCAGGGAGTGCTCGGTTGGAATGCCCCGGTGAGTGAGGTATCCTTCCACGCGATCGAGCCTTCGTGAGGCTTCGGTGATCTCGGCCGGGTCGTGGGTGGGGGCCAAACCGAGCAGGTGAATGGTGGAATGGTATTTTTTTGCAAGCTCAACGGCCGGGTCTACCTTTTGCATAGAATGTATGGATTCATCGATTGGCAGCAATAAGCGGTAAAATCCTTTTTCGATGCGGTGAGATTGGATGGTGATGACGGGGCAGGAGGAATCGTTCACCACGCGGTATGCATTACTCCCGATGAATTTTTCTTCGAAGCCGCTCGCTCCATGGGTACCCATCACAATAATGTCTACACCTTTTTTTTCGGCATAGTTCACGATGGCGCGTGATACGTTACCGGTCGCGCAGGTGTATTCAACTTCCTTTAGTTCATAGGTGGTACGTATGTTTTCCGCCAGCATACGCATCTCCCGCTCCGCGAATTCGAGGTGCTCCTGCATGTCCCTTTCCACGATCTCCATGCGTTCGCGGTTGAATACCGTCCACTTTTGCGCCACTACATGCAGAAGTATAAGCTGTGCATTAAAGAGACGGGCCATGTACGAAGCATGGTCGAGTGCGAGTAATGATGTCTCCGAAAAATCGAGAGGCACCAGGACCTTTTTGATGTCGAGCGTTTTCATTTTTTTGATTTTTTAGCGTCCTTGTTCTCATCCCCTTTTATATTCAATAATTTTTTAATGCGTTTTACCAGCACCGAAAAATTAAGAGGCTTGCGTAAAAAGTCATTCGCGCCCAGCCCCATAGCCGACATCACCACTTCGTCCTTGTCGAGCGAAGAGATCATGATCACCGGGATATTGGCATAATAAAAACGGTTGATGAGGCTGAGCAGGCTGAGGCCGGAGATATGCGGCATCATGATATCGCTCACGATAAGATCGACCTTTTCCCTGTTTACGAATTCAAGCGCATCCCAGCCGTTATCGGCCGTTTGTACCTCGAACCCTTCCCTTTTAAATTTAAAGGAAATCAGTTCCTGGGTTACCTTATCGTCTTCCACTATCAACACTTTCTTCTTCATTTTTTTCTATCTGGATAACCTGCTGGCTGTGAACAGCAGCAGGATAAAAATCACGATCACGATGTAATCGCGTAGTTGCTTTTTTGATTCTTTTTCTTCTTCTTCCTCTTCGCGTTGAACATCGAGCAATGCACGAACAACATCTTTCAATCGCTCGCAGGTGCGTTCATCTTTCTTAATGTAATCAGTGGCGCCTTCACGTAACGCTCCCACGGCAACATCCACCCGCTCCTGCGCTGAAGCGATGATCACCGGCACCTGGGGGTAAAAGCGGTTGATCTCTTTCATTGTTGAAAGGCCGTCAGGTTCACCGGGCGCAAAAAAATAATCGAGTATCACAAGGTCCGGCATCTGCGTTACAGCCTGGAGGCATTCAGCGGTATTCTCAAAAGTTCTTACCTGCACTTTTTCACCGAAAGCATTTCGCAATGCTCCTGCGGTGATGAGCAGGAAAAAGGGATCATCGTCAACCAAAAAAATAAGAGGTTTCTTTTTTTTGGACGATCTAAAGACGGGCCTGAAGCCGGCATCTTTACTTACCGTTCTTTCCTCGACCAGGATCATTTCTTGAAATGCTTATAGCTTGTTTACGAGGCAAACGGAAGAGGGTTCGCAGCCTTCGATGCTTTGCAGTACCCGTTCGATGATCGGCCGGAAGCGGGGAGGAGTTATTTTGCAGCGAGACGAAGTATTTCTTCGTACAGGTCGTTCACCTGGTAAGGTTTGGAGAGGTAACCATTCATGCCGATGGCCAGGCATTTTTCGGATTCCCACAAGGCGGCATGCGCAGTGAGTGCGAGTATGGGCACCTGCGATCTTGACCCGCGCAGTTGCGTGCGTATCCTGTGAGTGGCTTCATATCCATCCATCACCGGCATACGGATATCCATCAATACAATATCATAATCATTACCTGCAACTTTTTCCAGTGCGATCTTCCCGTTCACCGCTATGTCAACAACACATTTCCATCCTTTCAAAACCTGTTCGGCCAGGAGCTGGTTCACGGGATTATCTTCTACCACCAGGACCCGGAGGCCTTCCAGCCTTTCGAATTTCTTATCTGTAAAAGTGCCTTGTCCTCCCGCTCCTTTTTTGAAAGTTACATGAAAGATGAACGTGCTGCCTGCACC
>DATDFI010000566.1:0-3423 GCA_036522695.1 Bacteroidia bacterium
CGCAGTTCAACCGGATCGAGGTGGTGGCCGGGCCTATGTCGAACTGCAGATCAGTGCAAAAGGGCGGCACCTATATTCTTTACCAATTGTTCGGCTATAAATTGCGCCCGGCCAAAAGCGGGAAATTAAAAATAGGACCGGTACTTGCTTATACCGATAGCGCACAGTTCACTTCCAATACTATCGAATTGAATGTGGATGTTTCAACTGTCCCTAAAAAAGATGAGAATGCTTCGATCTATTCAACGATGCTCAGCCAGGCAAACGCCTATTCAAAAGCCCTGGTGACGAAGGATTATAACACGGTAATGAATTATACATTCCCGAAAACGATCGAAAAGCTGGGAGGCCGCGACTCTGCCATACAGAAAATGAAACGTGATGTTGAAAAAGTGGAAATGAAAGGAACAACGGTGGCAAGCATAACCCTGGGCAAGCCCATGACGATCTATAAAGCCGGAACGGAATTGCATTGCCTGGTACCCATGCTTTCGGTACTTCAATTTCCCACTTATAAATGGTTCGTCAATTCCTGCTTTTTAGCGATCTCGAAAGACGGTGGTAAGACCTGGTATTTTATTGATACCACGAGTGTAAAATGGGGCCCTAAGATACTTTCGGAGGTGATCCCTTCACGTAACCCCGGCATGCTTTTGCCAAAACCGGTTTACCTGCAGCAGTAATTTATTTTTCAAAATGGCTTTTCACCCATCCCGGCAGATCGAAATGCTGTAACCAACTCACCAGCCCCGCACGCTTGGGTGATAACGCGGAAATTAGTTTATCGGAGAGAATGGTTCTTTTCTTATCCGAATTCTCATCGATGATGCGATCAAAGAAAGTGAGCACCGACCTTTCGGTCTCACCGAAGTGGCCCAGCTTTGAAAGCTTCCTTTTTATCCTCGGCAATGCGTAAGAGATAAGTTCCAGTTCCCCGTTCGAATAAAAAAGTGCCAGCTGCATAAAAGCTATGGCGGTATAAAGATCATTACGCGCCCCTTCCTTCCACTCATCGAGAAAAGCATTTATGTACCGGTTCGCATTCTTAAAATCCGACCGCAGGAAAAAATAATATCCCGCATTAAAGTAAAGTTTCAGGTATTCAATCCGTACGGAAGAGGCTTTGTACTTTCCAATACCCTGAATGATCTCTTCAACTTCCTTTTTGTATTCATCTTCATCTTCCATTCTTTTATTAAGCACTTCGAGTAAAATGTTAGATGAATCGGTGAATTGTACCGTTTCGAGCTGAAGAGTGCGCTTGATGCGGAACTCATTCAACAAGCCTTTGATGCGTTCATAACACTCCATCGCCCTGGCGTAATGCCCGTACTTGGTATAACCGATAGCAAGGTTTGATAAAACCGAAATGAACATGGTGGGTTTATTCAGGATCACATTCGGCCGGTCGAGGTAGGTTTGGACCGAACGCTGAAGCGTTTTGATCTCGTTTTTCTCATCACCTTTAAAAGCATAGTAAGCAAGGTCGATGCTGAGCAGGTTTTGCTTTGAACGCTCCGAAAGATTCTTCTCGTTGATGCCTGAATTTTTAAGGCTTTTCATGATCTCCTCGATCTGTTTCCCGTACCTCGGGTTGCGCTCTATTCCCACCTGCCCTATCAAATGATAGATGGCTATGGTGTGCTTCCGGATCTTTATGAAATTGAAATAACGTTCCGTTTCATCATGCAGTTTGCCCCAGTACTCCCGGATCTTCTCGTAGCTCTTATCCGTATCGTGACGCTGCAGCAGGTGCAGTCGCAAGCGGTACACCTGCATCAGGCGAATATGGTCCTCCGCCTCACTCGCGAGCTTTTCGAGTTTATTCATCTGCCTGAGGCATTCACTGAACAAGCCCTTGCTGTACAGTATCTCTATATTCTGCAAGAGATTACTGAACGTTAGCTCCGGCAATGCTTCGTGGTAGAACCCGCGCAAGGCACGAAGAATAAGATTGTATAAATAATTTTTGGTGACATGCAGTTGCTGCAGAAAAGCTTCTCCTTTGAACTTACCCAGTATGAATGCCTCATCATATCCTTCCATATCTTCCATCGCTTCGAACAGGCGCAGGTAATTCATCTCCTCGCCTTCCTTCTGCTGGATGGAGCAATACAATTTGAAATACCTTTTCTCCGATTTATTGAGTGAACGGATAAGGGTGAATAAGGGTTCTTTTTCCATAAGTACCGGGCAACCGGCAGAAATCCTGAAATGGGGAAGAGCAAAGCTAAAAAATAACATGTTCTATCGCTATTGTCCCCTCTTCTTTGCCATGCGGATTATTCCCTTATTTTTGTAGCTTCGCAAACGGTTATTATTCTTAGAAAACGTTATGGCACAGGTTGAGTTGATCATGCCCAAAATGGGTGAAAGTGTTGCAGAAGCGACCATTATACGCTGGCTCAAAAAAGAGGGCGATAAAGTGGCGATGGATGAGCCTGTGCTCGAGATCGCAACCGATAAGGTGGATACCGAGATCCCATCTGCTGCCGAAGGAGTGATCACTAAAATACTTTTTAAAGAAGGTGACGTGGTGCAGGTGGGCAAGGCCATTGCACTCATTTCAACTGATGCAACTGCTCCCGTAAATGCTCCGGAAACAAAATCACCGGTGGCTGCCGAAACGGTGAAGGCCCAGCCCCAAACGCAAAAAGTAATTGCTGAGACCGCTGTTAAGAGCAATGTGAAGATCGAAAAGGTATCGGCTTCCGGCAAGTTTTATTCTCCTCTCGTTCGCAACATCGCGAAGGCCGAAGGCATCACGATGGAAGAACTGGAAACCATTCCCGGAACAGGACTGAATGGCCGGGTGACCAAGAACGACATACTTTCATACCTGCCTAAAAAAGGTAAAACATCCACTGTTGTTACTGAAACTACAAAGATTCAGCAACAGGTGAGCGTGAACGGCACCCAGCACAAACCGGCCGTGTCGGTGAATTCGGGTGACGAGATCATCGAGATGGACCGCATGCGCAAACTCATTTCCGAACACATGGTAATGAGCAAGCATGTTTCACCGCACGTTACTTCATTCGTAGAGGCCGATGTGACCAACATTGTGCAGTGGAGGGACAAGAATAAAAATGCATTTGAAAAGCGCGAAGGAGAAAAGCTCACGTTCACACCCGTATTCATTGAAGCGGTGGTACGTGCCATTCGCGATTTCCCGATGATCAACGTTTCTGTTGACGGAACAAAGATCATTGTAAGGAAAAATATAAATGTGGGAATGGCGACCGCGTTGCCGAGCGGGAACCTTATCGTTCCTGTAATAAAAAATGCCGACCGACTTAATCTCTTCGGCATCGCTAAAGCGGTGAATGACCTGGCGGGGCGTGCGCGTATAAACAAGCTCCAGCCTGACGAGATCCAGGGCGGGACCTATACGATATCCAACGTTGGAACATTCGGTAATGT
>DATDFI010000567.1:0-2129 GCA_036522695.1 Bacteroidia bacterium
CCACCTCCAGCGGAGGGTATCACGACCAGGAATATTGGGACAGTGGCATAGGACTTGATCTTTATGAGAACTATTTCAAATTCTCAATAGAGTTGAGATATATGATGGGATTAAAAGACATTTCGTATTCATTCATGAACAGTACTTATTACCTGCGGCCTCAATTATTGCTGCTGGCATTCTGTTTCGAGGGTTAAGGTTAAATATTCTTACTTTCGTGCCTTGTGTTACAATGAAAAGAACAAGTGCCATATTCCTTTTGCTGTTGTCGCTTTCAGGCGGAATGAGTTTGAATGCGCAAAAGAAAAGTGTGCTCAATCTCCCGAAGTACGATTCACAATACCTCCACTTCGGCTTCAGCCTGGGGGTAAACCGTGCTAATTTTATCGTTCACCCGGTCAAAAACCTGGCATCACTCGATACGGTGCTTTCCATTTTACCATCACCTTCTTCGGGTTTCAATCTCGCCATTATCTCCGACTTACGCATCCACCAGTATGCAACGCTTCGCTTCCTGCCTGACCTTTCGTTCCAGGAAAGGATATTGAACTATAGTATCGTTTCACGCAACGCATCCGGTGGCCGCGACACTTCCACTTTCACCAAGCACGTTGAATCCACCGTGATCGACTTCCCGCTCGACCTTAAGATCCGTTCATCGCGCCTTAATAATATCTCGTGCTACGTATTGGGCGGAGGCAAATATTCCATTGACCTTGCTTCGCAAAAGAATGTGCAGAACAGTAATTCGCCCTCTGCTGCAATCGTGAAACTGAAAAAAAATGATTATTCCTTCGAGGCCGGCTTCGGCATCGATTATTATTTCCCTTATTTCAAATTCAGCACCGAGATCAAGGCCTGCTGGGGCATTCCCAATTTGCTGGTAAAGGACCAGGCCATCTTCTCCAACTCGGTGGACAAATTGAATTCCCAACTCATCCTGATATCCTTTAACTTCGAAGGATAATTTATTCCATGGTCAAGGAGATTGCTTTTTCCGTTACACCGGGTACCGATGCCGATGGGGCTTTGCTGCGCGATGCCGTGGCGAAGGAGCTTGGCGTCAACCCTTCGGAGATACAACATATTGAGAAACTCAAACGTTCGATAGATGCTCGCCCGCGACAACCGGTGATACAATTGAAGCTGCGCGTGTATGTGAACGAAGCTGGTCCCGCAAAAAAAGACCTCAAAAAAGAATATCCTGGCGTTTCGAAAAACAAAACTGCTTTGGTAGTGGGCGCAGGCCCGGCCGGGTTATTTGCTGCGTTGCGATTGATAGAACTTGGAATAAAACCCATCATCATTGAGCGCGGCAGGGATGTGCGCTCGCGCAGGCGCGACCTTGCATTGATCAACAAAGAAGGCATTGTAGATCCCGATTCGAATTATTGTTTCGGGGAAGGAGGCGCAGGAACTTATTCGGACGGGAAATTGTACACGCGTTCCACCAAACGCGGTGATGTGAACCGCATCCTGGAGATCTTTGTGGCGCATGGGGCGGATGAGAATATTTTAGTTGAAGCGCATCCGCACATTGGTACCAACAAGCTGCCGAAGATCATCGAAAATATGCGTCAAACCATTCTCGATGCCGGTGGCGAGATCCATTTCAATTGCAGGATGACGGATATTCTTATGAAGGATGGAAAAGTAAGAGGAATAATTGCAGGAGGAAAAGAATTCATTTCAGGTTCGGTACTGCTGGCAACAGGCCATTCCTCCCGCGATGTATATGAATTATTGGCGAAGAAAAATATTTTGATCGAGGCAAAACCTTTTGCTATGGGTGTGCGCGTTGAACATCCCCAGGCCCTGATCGATGAGGTGCAGTATCATTCTCCAAAACGAAATACCCACCTCCCACCCGCTTCCTACAGTTTGGTGACACAGGTGAATGAACGGGGTGTGTTTTCCTTTTGCATGTGCCCGGGCGGTATTATCGCTCCCTGCGCAACAGGCAAAGAAGAGGTGGTGACCAACGGTTGGTCGCCTTCGCGCAGGAATAACCCTTTCGCCAATTCAGGAATAGTGACGGCCATTGGAGAAAATGATCTGAAAAAATATATGGAACACGGTGCGCTGGCCGGTTTGCGTTTCCAGCAAGAGCTGGAGCGCATGGCTTTTAT
>DATDFI010000568.1:0-2507 GCA_036522695.1 Bacteroidia bacterium
AGATCGCCCCAGCGTACTTCCTCTCCCACTCCCGCCTTTGAAGTTATGAATTCCCATAAGCGCCTCGGCAATTCAAATGATCTAGATACGATCACCTTTTGTGAAGCTGAAGTATTGCGAAGATCTTCGAGTTCCATCCGCATTTTCTCCTCGTTGTGCCGCGGCAGCCAGCTTACGCTGATGGAAAAATCATACCCGAGATCGTGCAAGGTTCGTGCACCGATGGAAGAAAGTTTCAAGACCGCGGGACCGCTCATTCCCCAATGCGTGATCAGCAATGGTCCTGCATTTTCCATTTTCGTATTGTCGATGCGAACGCGGGCGGGCACTGCCACTCCCATCAGTTGCGTAACAGGATCGTTCGGGATATTAAAAGTGAATAATGAAGGCACCGGGGGTATAATGGTGTGACCGAGCTCCTTCAGCCAATCATAAGCTGCAGGCTTTGCATTTCCTCCTACAGCGATCAAAACTTTATCCGCATTTATAACACCTCCATCATCCAATAACAATTCAAACCCGTTTTCGTTTTTCAATACCCGTTTCACCTCACAATTCAATTTAACCTGAACATTGCTTTTAACGGCCCGCTCAAGAAAACAATCGATAATGCTTTGCGAGTTATCACTTTCAGGGAACATCCGTCCATCGGGTTCGGTTTTCAATTTCACTCCACGCTGCGCAAACCATTCAACGGTTCCCTGCGGATTGAACCTGCTGAACGGGCTGAGCAATTGCTTTTCCCCCCGGGGATAACTTTGAACGAGAATATCGTTTTCGAAACAATGATGTGTTACATTACAGCGCCCCCCGCCCGACACACGCACTTTCGCCAGCACCTTTGAACTTTTTTCGAGTATGATGACCTTGTTCCCGGGGCATTGCTCCGCACTATTGATGGCCGCAAAAAAACCGGCTGCTCCTCCTCCTATAATTACAATTTGCATCCTGTGATTAAAAAATTATTTTTGGAGCATAAATTTACCGTATAAAACATCACCATGAAAAAATTATTCCTCCTCACCGGTTTCATCCTCGCAGCATGCGGACAAACCAATACGAATACAGCGGATAAGAACACAACCGCTTCGCCAAAAGCCGATCCGAAAGACCTGATGGAAACGGATAAGCAATTCTCAAAAATGAGCGCGGAGAAAGGACTGAAAGAAGCCAGCCTGTATTACGCAGCCGATGACGTAATGCGATTGCAGAACAAGGAATTTCCGGCCAATGGCAAGGACGCATTAAAAAAGATGCTGGAGGAAAGTATGGATGCGCAAACCGTAATGACCTGGGAACCGGTAAGAGCGGACATCGCATCATCGGGTGACCTGGGCTACACCATCGGGAACTGGAAAATGCGGATCAGTGACAGCACGAGTGCGGAGGCCAGCGTGTACTATGGAAATTACATGAGCGTATGGAAAAAAATGGCTGACGGAAGCTGGAAGTACGTTGCGTTTAGTTCCAACAGCACACCTTCACCGGGCGAGAAATAAACACTAAAAATTTAGATGTTTTGCTTGCCCGTCTCACCTGATTTATGTAGGTTTGATTCCCTTTAAAAATCAAGAACAATTTCATTGCCGTTCGACCGGCATCAAAACAAAACTCAAACTTTTCAGCCATGGGATTATTTGACAAGATCAAGAATGAATTCATCGACATCATTGAGTGGACAGACAACACCAATGATACCATCGTATGGAAATTCCCTCGTTACCAGAACGAGATCAAGATGAACGCCAAACTCACCGTCCGCGAATCACAGCAGGCGGTGTTCATGAACGAAGGCCAGATCGCTGACGTATTCCAGCCCGGCATGCACAACCTGCAAACGCAGAACATGCCCATCCTCTCCACGCTAAAAGGATGGAAGTACGGCTTCAACAGTCCTTTTAAAGCGGATGTGTTCTTCGTAAGCACCAAGCAATTCATCGATCAGAAATGGGGGACCAAAAATCCTATTACACTGGACGACCAGCGTTTCGGGATGATCGAGCTCCGCGCTTTCGGTTCATTCGCGTTCCGTGTAACGGATGCCGGCAAATTCATTAAAGAAGTAGCGGGCACCGACAGCGAATACACTACCGAAGAAGTGACCGGCCAGCTGAAAAGCCTTATCGTGACCAAATTCACCGATGCGGTGGGCGAAGGAAATATTCCTGTAGAAAAATTCGCGGCCAACCTCGAAGAGCTTTCCAAACTCGGTATAGATAAACTGAATGCCGATTTTGAAGAATACGGTTTGAAGATCACCAAATTCCTCGTAGAGAATGTTTCTATGCCCGAGGACCTCAAGAAGGAGATCTTCGAATATTCCCGCCTCAACAAGATCGACATGCAGAAGCTGGCACAACTGAAAACCGCCAAGAGCATTGAAGAAGCAGCGAAGAACCAGGGCGGAACCATGGGAATGGGTATGGGAATGGGTATGGGAATGGGTATGGGTAACATGATGACCAATATGTTCGGCAACCAGATGCAGAACAACCAGAACCAGCGGC
>DATDFI010000569.1:0-2465 GCA_036522695.1 Bacteroidia bacterium
CTGCATCGTAAATACTGCTCCCGTTCACCGCCTGAATATTAACGGGAACACCGGTCATGTTAACGGATGAGCCGCTTACTTCTTTTACATTTATCGGCAAAGCATTGTAAACACTGCTGCCATTGAGTTCTTTAACATTCACAGGTAACACAGAAAAGCTGCTCCCATTCATTTCTTTTAAGTTAACGGGGAGCGAGCCGTAAATACCGCTTCCCCCTATGTGTGCGATGTTCACATTTATCTCATCGCTCAACGTGGTTTTTGGTTCTGCATTGGCGGTATTTACAAAGTGCATGTTCTGGTAAGCGATGGTGCAAAGTGCAAAAGCGATGATGCTGAGCACGATCTTAGTGTACAGGTCGGTTTTCATAATGAAATTTTTTTGGTTTGACTTAAAGGTATGGCAAATTTCGCGAAATGGATAGGAGGAACGCTGGGCTGGGCCCTGGGCGGACCTGTGGGAGGCTTTCTCGGTTTTGTGTTCGGGGCTGCTATTGATAATGTGACCACCGTTTCATTAGGCCCGGTGAAGGACCAACCCCAGGGCCAAAAGCAGCAAACCACGGAGGGTGATTTTACCGTGAGCCTGCTCATCCTTTCGGCAGCAGTGATGAAGGCCGATGGAAAGACCATGCGCTCGGAACTGGATTACGTGAAGAACTTCCTCGTTCACCAGTTCGGCTCCGAACGCGCTTCCAGGTATCTTTTGCTTATGAAGGATATCCTTAAGCAGGATATTCCTCTTCACGATGTGTGCCGGCAGGTGCGTTACCACATGCCTTTGCCGGGCCGGCTCCAGCTCATTCATTTTCTTTTCGGTATTTCAAAAGCTGACGGCCACGTTCATAAAAAAGAAGTGGAGGTGATCGAAAACATCGCGCAGCAAATGGGCATCAGCGAAGCCGATTTTCTTTCACTCAAAGCCATGTATTTCCGCAATGTAGAGAGCGATTATCTTATTCTTGAGGTTTCTCCCGGTGCAACAGATGATGAAGTGAAAAAAGCGTATCGCAAAATGGCTGTCAAATATCACCCCGATAAGGTGGCCGGTATGGGCGAAGAAGTGGAACGTGCCGCAAAAGAGAAATTCCAGAAACTCCAGGATGCTTACGATAATATCCGCAAGCAAAGGGGGATGAATTGAAAAAAAATCCCCCCAACGTTAAGGTTGGAGGGATGGTTCGTGTTCAGCGCGCTGGTCAATTCGTTATCACTAATTTTCTCGTATCATAACTGCTGCCATTGCTGATCTTCACCAGGTAAACACCCGCTTTCAGGTCGAGCGCATGGCGATCGATGTTCACGGTCTTCTCACCGGGAGTCTGCGTCTCGTTCATTACGTTGATCTCCCGTCCCACCATATCAATGAGGCTGATCTTTACATTTTCCTGGGAGCTGAGCGAGTAACTGATGCTGATCGTATTCTCCGCACCGGCAGGGTTAGGGAACACGTTAAGGTTAAAATAATAATTCTCCACCTCGTTCACACCTACCGTTGCCTGCAGGTTGATGTCATCGATGTAAATATTATTGGGGAAACGGCCCGAGTAAAACTGGAAACGGAAACGGGTTTTGGGTCCCAGGTCCCCGTTTTGCAGCTGCACGCTGCACGAAGCCCATTGGTTTTGCGAATTGGGTGTAAAGGCCGAAGGATAATAGCCTGCGTTGCAAAGTGCGGTGCCGGTCAGTAACTTTCGCTGGACCCATGTTTGCCCGCAATTGGTGGAAACATAAACCAACAATGTTTCTTTGATATCCGTATTCCATTGCGCAGCACTCGCACAGGAATACTTGAAACTCAACGTGGCATTGCTGCAGGTGGAAAGATCGTACGAAGGCGTGATGAAGGCATCATACAGGTCGCGGTCCTCGCTGAATGCATTAAGCATAACACTGTTGTTTCCGCTGTAAGCTGCAGTATTGGTCTGGTGCCATTGCGGGTAAGAGTTCTCTTCGTTCTCCACGATCCACATCGTATTGAAATCATTATTCTCAAAGCCTTCTGAGAACGCACCGAAATAATCGGCCCAGGGCGGAGCGACAAATATCATGTTGTTCACGGTCTTTGTGTCAGCACCATTGCCGTTGATGGCCGTAAGAGAAATATTCTGCCATCCCCAGGTGTTGAATGTAACAGTGGGATTGGCAGAAGCAGAAGTGCTGGGATTCCCGTTCGGAAAACTCCACGAGAGCGAGGTGGTGGCTGCTCTCCAGGAATGATCGGTGAAAGTTACCGTACCACCCTGGCAAATGTATTTCCTGTTCGCACTGAAATCGGCAACGGGTGCGCAAACCGGCAGTCCCGGAATGATATTCGGGAAAAAATAGTTGCTGTCGGCATAAGTACCCAGGAACGAGCCGGAGTCGATCCCTGTTGCAACATGGTTGCCGTATTTCCAAAGATCATCGCGGTACGACACATGGCTGCTGAGCGTTTGCTGCATGGCAGCTGCCTGGTCGAGGGT